>NZ_JAYMEM010000026.1:649742-649961 GCF_037029465.1 Mesoflavibacter sp. CH_XMU1404-2
TCGGATAGTTGTGGTACAGCGACTGTAACGTTTAATGAATCGACTACTGCTGGAACTTGTGATAATACCTATACGCTAACTAGAGTGTGGACAGCTACGGATGCCTGTGGTAATGAAACTGTGCATACACAAACCATCTCGGTTCAAGATACCACTGCACCAACCTTCAATGAAGCCTTACCTGCTGATCTTACGGTAGAATGTGATGCAGTGCCTACT
>NZ_JAYMEM010000027.1:0-2051 GCF_037029465.1 Mesoflavibacter sp. CH_XMU1404-2
TCTCCATTTGTTATTCTTACATATATAGTTTGAGGATTAATGGCTGATCCTGGGTTGTCTGGATCTTCATTAGTATGCATCGTTGGGTCTACTATAGCATTACTTCCTGCTAAGGCATCATCTAAATCTGTATAGTAACTTGCTGTTACATTTAATTCTCCATTTATGATAGCCATTTCGTAAGTAGTTAAGTCAAATTCTTCTATCATATCGTTTGGACCTACGATGTTTACATCATCACACAGCTCTAAATCTGTTGGATTTTCTGTTGGTGATGGGTTATTTAACACACGTATGGTTAATGTGGTCAATGAGAAACATCCTGTATCATTGTCTGTTACTCTTACATGTACCGTTTGTACTGCTGGATCTGTATTCTGATACATCGTTGGATCTGGTATCTCATTAGTATCTGCTTGTGCATCTGCTAATGTTTCATAATATGTTACTGTCCAACTTCCTACGGCGCCTGTGATTTCATCATTTTTAACGGTTAAATCAAATATCGCAAACTGATCATTGTTCTCATAGTAATTAGCATCTAACTCATCACATATTGATAAGGCTGTTGGCTGTATGATTACTGGCGGAAACTCTACTCTAATATCAAATTCTCCTAAACTTACACAGCCATTAATATTACTTACTAATCGTATATAAATGGTTTGTGGATTACTTGTATTTGTATAGTTTCCTGTGTTAACGATTGGGTTAGCGCCTGTTTCTGCTTGCGCTTGCGTAACATGATAGGTTAATACAAAATCTGCTGGACTTTGTGATCCTAGGATTTGTGGAGTCATCACCGTATTAAAATCAAACTGATTAACCCCATCATCGTCATCATCACAAATTATATAGTCTTCTAAATCTGTTGGTATTACTGGTGATGGCTCTACAATTAAATCCATAGTAACTATCGTATAACAACCTGTAATATCATTCTCTGCTCTTACGTAAATAGTTTGAACGTCTGGATCTATATTCTCGTAAGGCAATGTGCTTGGTATTGGATCTGTTGCGTTTTGTGCATTGGTTAAGGTTTCATAATAACTAATACTAATGTCTGGCTCTCCGTTAATAATGGTGGTTGTTTGACTGTCTAAATCAAATTCGGTATAAAAACCATCATTATCATCATCACAAGCTACTAATGGTGATGGTGTTGCTGGTGATGGTAATGGGTTTACTCTTAAATCTAAAGTAATTGTACTTACACATCCGGTAACATCATCTTCTGCTCTTACATATACGGTCTGTGGGTTTGGTCCGTTTGTATAAGGACTAAAAATCTGTGCGGCTGCATCTGCTGTATTTGCTCCTGCTTGTGTATCATAGTATGTTAACGTAATACCCGTTTGCCCATTTAGGATTTGTGCATTAGCATCTTCTAATGTAAATACTTCTTGCTCATCTCCTGGATTATTGTAATCACATAAATTTAATGGATCTGGTTGTACTAATACTGGTAACGGATTAACTATTAAGTTTAAATCGGTCACTGTATAACATCCTGTAGCATTATACTCTACTCGCACCCATATTGTTTCCATATCCGGTGTAACATTGGTATAGTTAGATGGTGTGCCTATTGCATTTGATGGTGCTTCTGCATCTGCTTCTGATTGGTAATACGTAATCGTTACTTCTGATAGGTCTATATCATTACTTGTATCTGAGTCTAATAGGTTTAATAGCTCGTCATTTGCTTGTGTTAAATCAAATGCAGCTAATCCATCGGTATCATCATCACATTCTTCTAATTCAGCTGGTGTTAATTCTATTTGTGGTGTTTCATTTACTATTAACTGTAACTCGACATAGCTTGCGCAGTCTGTTACTATGGTTTGACTCTCTACTCTTACATAAATAGTCTGTGTTTCAAAAACAATGTTATCGTATGGACTTGATAAGGCATTTACATTATTCTCTGCATCACTCATCGTTTCATGGTACGTCACTACTAATCCTGCTGCGCCGCCTGTTACTTGCGTGTCTGCATCGGTTAACATAAATTCTCCAAAACCATCACTGTCTGGATCACAAAACTCTAA
>NZ_JAYMEM010000028.1:0-194816 GCF_037029465.1 Mesoflavibacter sp. CH_XMU1404-2
TTTTCAGTTTGGTGTGTACTTGCAAAGTTAAGTGCTAACCCACGCAACTACTCATAGCCGAGACCGTTGGTTGCAATAGCGGAATTAAAAGCTAAACGTGAAAATTGTTCGAATTCTGAACTTTGAAAATAGCGGAACTTTGCGCAAAAAAGATTTTCGGAAACTGAATTTAATACTCAAAACCGAAACGTGACGCTGAATTGAAATGTAAAACGGAACTGTGCGCTGAAACCAACTCGTGCGAAATTAAAAAACGTGAATTGATCACTTCTACTCTATCGAATTCCAAAATTGCGGAATCAAAACGTGGAATTGAATAGCAAAACGCAAAACAAAACGCTGAGTGAATCTCAAAAAACTGAAATATAACTGCAACCAACATTGTATAAATTCAATTGCAATGAATTTCCTACGGAAATTCATTGCAATTTTCTATCTTTCTGCTCAATCGGAAAATCGTACCGATTTTCCGCAACTGAAATTTATACGCTAACGTTGGCAAACATTTTAAAAAATAATGAAGCAAAAAAAATACATTATTATATTATTAATTTTCTTTTTTGGAGTTAATAATTTAAAAGCACAAGTGAGTGATGTGATTACTGGATTGAACTACCCTGGAGGAATCGCATTTTATGGAAATGAATTATATTTTTCTCAATATAATGGAACAATATCGAAAATTAATATTAATGACAACCCTTTAAATATTGAAGAAGTTATTAATACTGGTAATATTTTAGGTGAATTTGAAATAATTAATGACTATTTATATTTTGCAAACTTCAGTGGCAATAAAATTTCAAAAATTAATTTGACCATAGCTAACCCAACAATTATTGATGTTCTAGATGTTTTCCTTCCTTCTGGATTAAAAGCTTCGGGAAATAAATTATATTTCAGTTCTGGTTCTGGTTCAAGTACTGTTTTGAACCAAGGCAAAGTTTCTTTCATAAATATATCTGACTCTAATCCAATACCTCAAGAAGTATTAACAGGACAAGCTTACCCTTTGTCATTAGAATTGAAAAACAACTATTTATTTATTTCGGACAAGTATGATAATAAAATAACAAAAATCAATTTGTCTGATACGACCTATACACCTATAGATTTCATTTCAGGATTAAATGAACCAACAGGGTTAATCTTTAATGGAGACATACTTTATATATCTGAACAAGGAAATAATAAAATAACAAAAATAGACACTTCTAACACAGTTATTACTTTAGTGGATTTCATCACTGGATTAGGAGGTCCTGCTCAAATGGATATCAAACTAACAGATATGTACATTACGGAAACATTATCAGGGAAAATTTCTAAATCAGAAAACACTATGCTTTCTGTTAAAAATTTTAGTTTAGAAAAAGTTAATGTTTTTCCAAATCCAAGTTATAATTTTATTCAAATATCGGGCTTTGAAAGTAGAATGTCAATTTCAATTTATGATGTAATTGGTAATGAATTACTTAAGCAAGTTGTAGTAAATAATCAAAAAATAGATATTAGCCATTTAAATACTGGTATATATTTTTTGAAATTTGAGAATAATGAAATTTTTAAGATTTGTAAAAAATAAAAAACGATTTGCCAACAACGTGTATAGCTCATTGCGGCTGAATTCCTAATCGGAATTCATTGCAATTTGCTATCTTTAGGTTACGGCGGAAAATAATAGCTGATTTCCCGCAACGAGCCATACACAAGACCGTTGGCAACAACTTTGAAAAACATCGAGCTTGAAAAGAAACTTACTGATATTATTATTAATTATTTCTTCTAACCTATTTGCTCAAAAGGAGCGACTTGATTTTCTAGATTGGCAGTTGCGTAAAGGAGATTTTAGCGCTCTAACCGAAATAGCCGAATATTTTGACAGTAAAACTGATTTGACCGAATATTTAGGTTATCACATTATTAACACCAACGAATCGAATGTTTCCAAAAGAATAGTTGAAGAAAATACAATGTTTCTTAATTCAGAAATAATCATTGACTCGACCACTACAACTTCCGATTTCAAAAAATTCTTGATAGAAAACCAGAAGAAAATCAAATTTTCAAATTTGGCAAATGCGTTTTTAATCACAGACTTTGATAGAAGAACAACAGACTTTGAAATTGTTGATTTAACAGAATTCAAATGGTCTGAATTAAATGCCAAAAGAAATGAATTATTAAGTCTTGATTGGGTTAAGGAAAATAAAATTGACAGTTTGGTAAAGGCTAAAAATTCTATGGCTTTATTAAAAACAGCTTCCATTTTACTTAAGAACAGAAATAGATTTGATGAATATGATTACAACGAAGAAGAAGTTATCAATCTAATTCAACTTTTGACAAAATCACAAATTTCTGTACCCAATGAAAAAGGGGAATTAAGTTACCATTTGGAAAAAGAATTTTACGATGAACCTAAAATAAACTTGCTTATTTTCTTTGCTAACAATTATAAGAACTACGAATGGGATGAGTCTACAAACGCTTTTAGGAATAACAGCTTAAATAAAAAGCCCGTTGATTACGAAAAGCAATTGTTTGAAATGCTTACTAGCAAGAATGATACAATAGCTCAAAACGCATATATAAGTCTTACAAAATTAGACCCTACAAGAATTAGTGAATTATCAGACCAGTATAGAAAAGTTGATATATCAGAAAATTATATTCTACCACAATTCTCCTTTAGGTTTTTAAAACAATTGGTTCAATTAACGAATTACAGCAAAGAGAACAATATTGACTTTGAAGGAAACGAAAAACTAAAGAATCAAATTGAGCTCTTAAAAACGGATTTGACTTTTAGTAAACGTAGAAAGCTAGAAGACCAAATAATAAACGAATTGACATTGGACAATATTACAGCATTTGAGTATTGGTCGTTGATTTACCAAAAGTCTTGGTCATTGACTTATTCTGCAGGAAGAATTTTGGATATATTCTACTCAAATAATTGGAACAACTTAATTAATAACCCCAAACACCTTAAAACCTATTTGCTCAAATCAAGGCTTTTCGATGACCTTGGTATTATTGGGTTTTGCAATAATTATTTAATCAAATTTCTTGGCTCATCTCAAGAAGCTAAAACTTCAATTGAAAAATTAAGTTCTACCAATCTAAAAATCCAACACCAAATCAATAAAGCATTAGAAATCGCGAATAAACAAATTGAATTTAAAGAAAAAGAAAAGAAAACTTGGAATGGAAATACCTTTGAAAGAATAGACGACTTTGACAAATCATTCGCGAAACTAGAAAAGTTTTCTGATAGCTTAGATGTATTTGAAGACGAAATTGAAATGTTATTGTCAAAAATCAAATATTCTCAAATAGAAAAAGCGATGAAAACTGTCGAGAAACTTCCTATTGAAGATTTTATTAAATATACCTTCTTAGAAAGAGATTTTGGATTTTCATATATTGGAGATTTTAAGGAATCAGAAGTTCGAAAAGAATTTTTAGCCAACTATAAAAAATTTAATGAGTTAGAATTGTACAAATATTACTTGAAAAATACCGGAATCGATTTTACAGACTCTAACAGCAATTTAGATTTTGATAAGATTTATGAAATTTTAAAATATGATATAAATACTGCTTTTGCTGGTGGTGGCGGAAGTACAAAGGATAATGGAGTATATGCTGTAATAAAGATTCTTGAAATTACTTTTAATGAGACATTAGGCTTTCCAAACAAACTTTGTAGTTCAAATGGAATGTACGCTTGCAATTCACGTTCAAGAGCAAAAGAATGGATGAATTATTTAGAAATAAACAATCATCTGAAAAACGAACATAATCAACCCGTTTCATTTGCATACGAATAAAAAGCAGTTGCCAACAATGTATAAAAATAATAGCGGTTTAATCGCTAAAACGAATGTAAGTAAATATAAAAAAGGTCTGTGTTTAACCGAAAAGTTAGTGTGTGAAATTCCGCAACTGAAATTTATACGCTAACGTTGGCAATAATATGAAAAAAATTTTAGCAATATTAATAATTACAATAACCTATTGTTGCAAATCTAAAGTTGAAAATGAAAAATCAAATTTAGAAAATGATACTGCTATTGATACATCTAAAATTACCGATCAAGCAAAGAAAATTATAAATGACACACCAACTAAAATCCGAAATTTTAATATTGAATATCTCAGAAATAATACTATAAATTTTTCTGATTATGTTCAAGTTGCGGATAATGAGGGAAGATCTCAAATTCCTAAAGAGTTTTTAGAAAACTATATTTCTAATAAAAAAATTGTAATTGGCTACCCTGAATTTTTAACATCTTATTACCCAGAATCATACTATTTTCAAAATTTTAAAGAATACAAAAATTATATACTTTTTACTTTCACTCATTTCGATGAAAGTTGTTGTAACAATTTATATGCAGTCACCAGTAAAAAAGATTCTCTAAATATAATTAATATTGGTTTAATTGGTTATATGGGTGGTGACGGTGGTTGGTATGGAGAACAATATGGCTTTTGGAAAAATGATTCTATTTTAAAAATTACGGAAGTATCTAATTATGATGAAGACCTTATTGAAGAAAATAATAACACTAAAATTGATACAACCTGGTCAAAAATTAAATTTGATAAAAATGGTGTAATTTCAAAAGTAGAAATTGATAGTATAAGTTATTTAGGCAACCAAAAAATCCAATAAATACTATTGCCAACAACGTATAATAACAATTGCGGCTGAATTTCCTGCGGAAATTCATACCAATTTTCTATCTTTCAGCTTAATCGAAAAGTCGTATCGATATTCGACAACAGATATTTACTCTAACACAAATTTAATTTAAAAACCAACAATTTAAATGATAGGAATTTTAGTAGGAATTGCCGTTTCGTGGCTGCTTTTATATCTAATTGAAAAGAAAAGTATTTTAGCATTAGGATTTCTACCTATTGCCAAAAGATTAAAACAATTCTTTATTGGTTTTATAATTACTGGAATACTTTGCGTTCTTGTTCAATACCTAGAAATATATCTAAAATCTTCGACATGGATTTTAAATAAAGATATTTCAAGCAGAATTATACTAAAATCATTTTGGTGGGATTTTAAATCTGTATTCACAGAAGAATTGATTTTTCGTGGAGCTTTGTTATATATTCTTATTCAAAAAATAGGCTCAAAAAAAAGTATAGTAATTTCTGCTATAGCTTTTGGTATTTATCATTGGTTCTCATACGGTGTTTTAGGTAATTTAATGGCAATGATTTTAGTCTTTTCAGGAACAGGCTTAATGGGCTACGCTTGGGCTTGGGCTTTTTCAAAAACAAAATCTATTGCGTTACCTTTTGGGCTTCATTTTGGATGGAATTTCATATTTAATACTGTATTCTCTAACGGACCTTTGGGTGAATTACTACTAGTTCAAAATGGTGGAAACGAACTGACCGATTGGGCGTCATTACTAAATTTTATTAGAGGTTTGGTTATTGTTCCTATTTTAGTTTTGATATATGTAAAATATTTTGTCAAAGTTGAAAGCTCATTTATTAATGAATAACTTAAACTAGATTTAATAAATCAATTTCATTTCATCAAAAGTTTAAATTAAATTTTAAAGTATTATAATCATAATTATGAAAAAACAAGTTTATATCACTTTTATGCTTACCACATTACTTATAAGTGTTTGTAAAAGTCAAAACCTAAAAGAAACTACTAAAAGTGATTATACATTAAAAACATTTACAAAAAAGGTAGACTCAATTGTCTTAAAAAAAATGGAAACTTATCAAATACCAGGTCTATCAATTGGTATTATTAAAAATGATAGTGTTATATATTCAAAAGGCTACGGAATAAAAAGCATAAATTCTAAAAATCTTGTAACCAAAAACACAAATTTTCATACAGCATCTATTAGCAAACTTTTTACAGCACAAGCAATAATGATTCTTGCAGAACAAAAAAAGTTAAACCTTGAAGACAAACTAATAAATATTATTCCTGATCTAAAGTACAAAGACGAAAGAATTAAAAATATAACTATAAAATCTCTTCTCAACCATACTTCTGGTTTACCTGATGTAGACAATTACAATTGGAAAAATAACAACCAATCTGATAATAGCTTAAAAGACTATGTCTTAAACCTCAATTTAAAACTAAAAACCAAACCTAATACAGAATATTTATACAGCAATTTAGGTTACAACATTTTAGGCTATGTCGTAGAAAAAGTTTCTAAAACTAATTTTGATATTTTTATTAAAGAGAACATTCTAAATCCAAAACAAATGTTTAATAGTGATTTTAGATATTTTAAAATAGCAGATTCTTTAAAGTCAGATCCACATTCTAGAAGAATACTTTCAAAAAAAATATTCCAAAGAAAAATTTACCCATATACACGTGAACAAGCACCAAGCAGCACATTAAATTCTTCAGTAAATGATTTAAATAAATGGATGATTTCTATTTTAAATCCTGAAAACTCTCAACAGCTAAATCAAATGGTACAACCTAGCTTTTCAAAATATCCCTATATAGGATTAGGCTTTCAATTAAGTAATATTTACGATGAAAAAACTGTTGGACACTATGGTGGCGATAAAGGATATAGAAGTTATTTAATAATGCTTCCAGAAAAGAGATTTGGATTAGTTTTATTAGCTAATTGTGATTACAATGAAGACTTTAGACAAGAGATTTTACATTCTATATTGAAACAAATGCTAAAAGAAAATTAAAACAAAAAAGCAACCAGTTTGGTTGCTTTTTTTAATTGCTATTAATCAATTTTAAGGTTAAATGCTTTTTCCTAACCAAGCATTCATCATCCACACAGTTTTTTCTTGTTCGGTAATAAAATCACTCATCATAGAGTTTGTTCCTTCATCATTAGCCTCATCAGAAGCATTTAAAATTTCTCTTTCAATTTGTAATAATTCTGTTAAAGAATTTACTATTAATTCTACTGCATTTTCATCTTTAGAAATATTTTTACCAACAGGTACTTTGGCAATATTTGTATAATCTTCAAAAGTATGTAAAGGTGTTTCTCCTAAGGTTAAAACCCTTTCTGCTATTGCATCTACTTTCATATTAGCATCGGTATAAAGCTCTTCAAACTTCACATGTAAATCAAAAAAGTTTTTACCTTTAATATTCCAATGTATACCTCTTAAATTTTGATAATATATTTGAAAATTAGCTAACAAATCATTTAATTGATTAGCTAATTCTTTTGTTTTTGATGGGTCTAATCCAAGACTATTTAGTTTCATATTTTATAAGTTTTTGTTTCTAAAACAAAATTACTCCAAATTAAACCGTTTTTATTATAAATTTTATTGATAGATTTTATATTTTTATAGCCACAAACTATTAGCAATGACTATAACACAATTATCATATGTTTTGGCTGTAGCCGAACACCAAAATTTTACAAAAGCAGCTCAAAAATGCTTCGTAACCCAACCTACTTTAAGTATGCAAATTCAAAAATTAGAAGACGAACTTGATGTTCTTATTTTTGATAGAAGTAAAAAACCAATTGAACTAACCGAAGTTGGTAAAAAACTAGTAACACAAGCTAGAAATATTGTTAACGAATCTAACAGAATACAAGACATTGTAGATCAAGAAAAAGGATTTATTGGTGGCGAATTTAAACTTGGTATTATACCAACTGTAATGCCAACACTACTACCAATGTTTTTAAATAATTTTGTAAAAAAGTATCCAAAAGTTAAACTTAAAATTGAAGAGTTAACTACAGAAGAAATTATTACTCGAATTAACGATGGACACCTAGATGCAGCAATAGCAGCAACACCATTAGAACAAGAAACTATTAAAGAACGTGTACTGTATTTTGAACCTTTTGTTGCTTACGTCCCACAAAACCACAGATTAAGTAATAACAAAAAATTAGACACATCAGACCTTGATATAAATGATATGCTTTTATTAGAAGATGGACATTGTTTTAGAGATGGTGTTATTAATCTTTGTAAGGTTTTTAAGAGTCATAACGATGATAAATTTCAATTAGAAAGCGGAAGCATAGAAACTTTGATTAAGCTCTCTAATGAAGGTTTAGGCATGACACTACTACCCTATTTACATACCTTAGATTTACCAGAAAAATCAAAACAAAACTTAAGGTTTTTTAACGAGCCAAATCCCGCTAGAGAAGTTAGCTTAATTTATCATAAAAGTGAACTTAAAATGCAAATTATTGAAGCCTTACAAGATGTTATTTCTGGCATTGTCCGAGGTGCAATAGCATTTCAAAATGTGCAAATAATTAGCCCAATAAGCAAATAAAAAAAAGCGACTTTGTAAGTCGCTTTTTCATTATAAAGCATAATTTAAATACAAAGAAAACCGTTGTTTTGAAGTAACATTACCACCAAACATATCTTGGCTAATTGGTAAAGTTAAACTAGTACCAATAATATAGTTTTTAAATGCTATTTCTGTACCAAGAGATGAATTAATAATATACCCATCTGTCTCGTTTAACTTCTCATTATATTGAGTGATTTTTTCAAAATGATCACCAGATACACCTAAAAAGGGCATAAAATTAATTTTAGTTGTTTTTAAAACAGTATAAAAATTTGCTGAATAACTAATTTGATTACCAAACTGATAATCGTTTTTATTTTCTCCTTTAAGATAATAACTTAGTAGAGTATTTACACCTATTTTATTTCCTCCATAATTATATCCTAAAGAAAATATACCATCCAAACTACCTGTTCCTACCTGAAAACCTGGGTTAATATTATCTGTAAGTCGTTGCTCAAACTTACCTGTTGGTAACTTTGCACCTAATCCTATCTGTATACTGTGACCAGAAGGTTGTTTTTGATTATTAAAGTTAATAGTTCTTTCATCTTCTTTTTTATAAAAAATAAATTTATACCAACCTATAAGACTAGCATCACCAATACCATTTATACTTTCTTCAGTATTGTTAAAATCCCTATTTAAATGCTGATAAGGTAAATTAGCACTCAAATAAAAATTTTTATTTATAGGAATTTGAGCCCATAACTGATAAGTATTAAAATTTTCTTTACTTATTGGTGAATTATCAAAAATACCATTCTTAGACTCAAAGTTTTGGTAAATATATCTTACACCTATAAAATTAGAATTACTTAATGTACCAAAACCAAAACTACCACTGCTTGTAGCACAACCACATAAATCACATAATACTTTAAAATAAGAATCATGTTTACATGGGTTAGTATTATTAGCTAAACTACCAGTTATATTAAAGCTTAAAAAAAATAATACACAATAGGTTTTAATATTCTGAAAAACGTTCATCTTCTAAAAATTGATTATCTGTTAGTGTTTTTAAAAAAGCTATTAGGCTTTCTTTTTCATAATCGCTTAAAGTAATACCAAAAGTACCATCTTCTCTTAGCAAACTACTATCTACATTACCGTTATCTACCATTCCAGAATCATAAAAATCTAAAACCACTTGTAATGTATTAAATCTACCATCATGCATGTATGGATAGCTAACCTCTACATTACGTAAGCTAGGCACTTTAAACTTGTATAAATCATTAGGGTTTTCTAAAACGTTGTATCGCCCTTTATCATTTAATTGCGGATCAATTGGTAAACCTGTATTTCTAAAACTTTGATCAGAAAACAAATCTGTTGCGTGGCAACTTGCACATTTATTTTGAAAGGTATTTAATCCATCTAACTCAATATTTGATAGGGTTATATTATCTTCATTTCTTATATATTTATCATACTTAGAATTAGAAGAAATCATCATTATCATAAACTGAGATAAGGCTTTAAGCATGTTCTCCGTATTAACTTCTCCTCCATTAAAAGCTATATCAAATTGCTCTTGATAATATGGATCTTGTTTTAATTTGTTTATTACATTACTTAAGATTTCACCCATTTCTAATTCGCTAGTTATAGGAATTATAGGTTGTAAATCTAAATGAGAAGCTGCTCCATCCCACATAAAAGAATTTTGAAATGCTAAATTTTGTATTGGTTGCGCATTTCTAAACCCTATACCTCCATTAACACCATGACTTAAATTGTGTCCGTGATGCGTAAATGCAAATGCTTGCTCATGACAAAAAGCACAAGGAATAGAGTTGTTTGAAGATAATCTACCGTCGTAAAACAATTTTTTACCAAGCTCAAAACCAGCATCTGTTACAGGATTATTTTCTAAATCATATTCTAAATCTGGAAAATTATCCGGTACCTCAACTATTAGAGGTACCGGAATATATTTTCCTGTGTCTTCAGAATTTGAACAGGATAAGCATAACAATAATGTAAGTAAACTGTAAATTGAAATTTTCATTTTACTTATACTTATTAATTATTATTCATTATGTACATGATGTATACTAAACATAGACTGAATATTAGATGCTATTACAGGTGTTGTGTTTGCATCTGTATGAACTTGATTATACCCATCTGCTATATTTATTCCATCAAATATTTTAAGAATATCTGCTTTGATGTGTATTTGAGGCGTTTTGTTATCACGTACTAAAACAGTATTAGGTAATGGTAAGGTTACTTCTTTATAGTTATCTAAAGACGTACCAACACTTCCCATGTGTATGTTTAATGCATCATCTGTGATTGTACTAGTAGAATATGTACCGTCTAACCTTATAAATCTATAACCAGTTGCCCAGCTCCACATCATACCTTTGTCAGATGCATAGTCTAAAAAATCTCCTTGTCCGTCTGCACCTAAGGCAAAACGATCTTGGTCTATACCTACACCAAAGGTAACAGATACGTAATTTGCTGCATCTATATTAGTCAGGTTTAACCATATTTCACCTGCATTATTACCGTCTGCCTCATCTACAATAAATGCATTATCTTCTGTTGGATACATAAAATCATTACCATCTGAATCTGTTAATCTAACATTACTAATAATATACTTTAATGAAGATATTTTAAAAGACTCGCCGTTAGACTTATTGTAAGATGTACCAAAAATAAAGTCTTGATCACCAACACCGTTATCAAACTTTAATACAACTTCTCCTGTTTGTCCTGTTAAATCTTCTAGGGTGTTATCATCGTCTGAAGAGCACGATAAAATTGTTGCGCATAAAGATAGCGCAAATAAATATTTTAAAAATTTCATTTGTGTTTTTATTTAATAGTTAATTACTTAATTAGTTGTGTTTTGTATGTAACTATTAAATAATTGGCGGTTTAAAAACACTGTCCTTTACATCAAGTCGATATAAAGAGTTTGGAAAGAGATCTTTTTGTAATTCTAAGATTTCAATTGAAGTTAAATCAATTTCAGAAACTTTATGAAAAAAAACAGGTATAAATGTTTCTGAAAGTACTTTAATATTATCTTTTGAAGTTTTATCACTTGTAGCTTGTAATTGTTTTGCTAAATGACACTTACCATTACAAGATAATTGTGGTTTATCTGTATTTACACAGTAGGTTTCGATAATATAATCTATGTTAAACGCGTAATAAGAATAGTTGACAATACTAAAAATTGGTCTTATTATAAAGGTTAAGATTATAAAATATGTGTAAAATAATTTCAATAGTAAAAATTAATTTGAGCGCAAAAATAATAGAAATTTCTGACATCAAACCAAAAAAAGCGACTTTATAAGTCGCTTTTTTCTATTTAAGGATTAAGATAAATTAAACATTGATTTAGTTTTGGGTTTTGCTTTACTAAAGAGTCTATAAATACTTTAAGCTCTTCAATTTCGTAAGGTAACAAACGCTCTAAAGCTTTTTGTACCTCTCTGCAAAACAACGTGGTGTCAAAACTAACTTTTTGAAGTACAGTTTTGGTGTACTCAAACATTGCTCTTGCCATAATTAATTTTAAGTTTTAGTTAATTAAAGGTAATGTTTTTTTATAGGCGAACGGTTTAAAATTACAGATTAAATGTAACAAAAAAATTGTTTCAAAATTAAAAACCAACGAATTTTAACAGTTAAAAAGACGTTAAAAAAGTCTTTTAAAACCTATTATCGCCACCAATAATATCTCCTAAACCGCCTAAAATACTACCTTCGCCTTTATCTTTTCCTCCGCGTGGTAAACTTGCTAAAACACGACCTGCTAACCTACTAAATGGTAATGATTGTATATAAACTACACCTGGACCTTTTAAGGTTGCAAAAAATAAACCTTCACCACCAAAAATGGTGTTTTTTATACCACCAACAAACTCAATATCATAATCTACATCTTGTGTAAAACCGACTATACATCCAGTATCCACTCTTAATGTTTCACCTGGTTGCAATACTTTTCTAGCTAAAGTTCCGCCAGCATGAACAAACGCCATTCCATCACCTTCTAACTTTTGCATAATAAAACCTTCACCACCAAAAAGTCCGCGTCCTAAACGCTTAGAAAACTCAATACCAACACTAACGCCTTTTGCTGCGCATAAAAAGGCATCTTTCTGACAAATAAACTTACCGCGGTACTCCATTAAATCGATAGGTACAATTTTTCCTGGGTAAGGTGATGCAAAACTAACATTGCGTTTACCATGTAAAACATTATAAAATGCTGTCATGAACAAACTTTCTCCTGTTAACAAGCGTTTTCCTGCACCAAATACTTTACCTAAAAAGCCTTGATCTTTTTGAGATCCATCTCCAAAAATGGTTTCCATTTTTATTCCATCATCCATCATCATGAAGCTGCCTGCTTCTGCTATAACACCTTCGTTTGGGTCTAGTTCTATTTCTACATACTGCATTTCTTCTCCGTAAATGCGGTAGTCTATTTCATGTGAATTCATAGTTTTTTGATTTAATGATTAACAGCTATTGGTTGTAAGATTTGTAAAAATGTTACAATGTTATTTTGACTTTAATTTAATAGACCATTCAAAATCAAAAGTAGAAACCACTACTCCATCTTGATTTACACCTTGAGATTGCATCCAAACGGTTTGACCTTCGCCAGTTTTTATAGTTTGCGCTATAGCCTGATCTATTTTATTGCCATCATTACACGTAAAAGTTATTTTTCCTGTTGCTTTTTTAGTAAAAACTGCTTTGTTAGTAGTCACTAACATTGATATTTTTTGACCACTTTCTTGAATTTTTGCAATAACCAATGCGCCTGTAGAAAACTCTGCAGCCATACCTTGTACTGCCCAAAACATTGATTTAAAAGGGTTTTGATTAATCCATTTATGTTTTACTGTTACCTCACAACTTTGGTCAGAGATTGACTTTGTCCTTACACCACAAATATAGGCAGATGGCAGTTTAAACATTGTATAAGTATTTAGTTTGCTTGGTGTTAACTTCATAATATTATTTTTGGGTTTTTTACCCCCCAAAAAACGATTTTTCCTAAAAAAGAATTTCAGAAAAAAGCGTAAAAGCTTTTGTTTATAGGCTTTGAGAGGATTTTATTTGTTTTTTTATGATTTATACGAAATGTCTCTTTATAGCTATTTAGCGCTATTTCTGTGCTATTTTAAACACGATTTAAATATAGTTTAAATATTATAGAGTTACAATGCTTGAAAACCCTTTATTTTAAAGGGCTTTTTTGTTGGTAAAGTCTTTATAATATCGCTTTTAATAGATGATTTTTTAGAAGAAAGTGTACTTTTAAAAAGATCGTATTTATTTTTATGGGTGTACCAATGGGTGTACTATTGGGTGAACTTTATAATGTAGTAATGTTGCTTGTATTAATACCTGAAATGCATTAAAAAGTATATTAATAAATAAAAAACAGCATTTACAAATAGGTGTAATGCTGTTTTTTTTAATCAAATAATATCTAATTGCTTGAAAACAAATGATTTACTAAAATGTTCTTTTTATTACTTTAAATATTTGTCTAACATCGTTCAAATTAATTGTAAAATCTGCGTGCTGTGGCAAACCACTTCTAGAAGAGCAAACTATATCTCCAGTTTCCTTATTAAATGCCTTTATATCCTTAAATAGTACAGTTGACTTATGTATTATAACCCAGCCATAAGGACTATCTCTAAATCCATCTTTCCAATGGTGCTGTGCTAATTCTCTAACTAATAATTCTGATCCTTCAGGTGTATCATTTATACCTCCACCATTCATACTATCTCCCTCAACTTCAAAACACATATACTTACCTCTTCCTAAATGATCAACTGTAAATGATATCTCCTCAAGCTCTTCTAAAAAATCTGTATTTTGATAATCTGTTAAATATGATCCAAATGCTCTCACTGGTAACTTCTTTACATAAATTTTAAACTTACCATTGTTAAGTTCTTTAAATTGATTTCCATTTTTATTTGATAAAACCTCTCTGTCTTTAGTTCTATAAGTTACTGCAGCTTCATTTATAGAATTTGTTAGATCCTCTAAAAACATATTTCCTTCTCCATTCATTAACCAGGAAGGATTGACTTTACTAAATCTATTTAGTAGTCCTTTTATTGGTTTTATACCTGCATCCGTTCTTCCTTTACATATTTCTGTAATGCTAGACGTGCTTACTTTAATCTCTCGTGCAAATTCTGATGTAGAGCTTATAACACCCTCATTTATAAGGTGATTATACACTTCTAAAAAGCGCTTAGTAATATCATTCATAATTGATTATTTTACATTTTTTTGTATAAATTATTTTGTATATACATTTTTCTGTATATATTTGTCCTGTACAAAAGACAAAATAAGCAATGCGCAAACCTACGAAAAAAAGAAACAATTACAATGAGGATATCCTTATAAAACTTCAACAGATGTACGGTTATAGCAAAGATTACATTAGAAAATGTTTGCGAGATGATCGTGTTGGCATCATGCCAGATAAGATAAAAAAGTCTTATAAGGAACTCGAAAATGCAGCAAAAAAAGCTATACAGAACGCTGTAAGTGACGAACAGAATGCTGTAAAAAACAATCAATAATAACATGGAAAAATCTAATCCGTATGAATATTATGACAATAAGCTTGGTGTAAAAGTTAAGTTTCTGATTTCAAACAGAAATAAATCACCTGAAAGTTTATGTCTTATGACCTATCGCTCTTTAAAAAAGAGAATGGATAGCTCTACGTGTTGCGAAAAGCAATTACGCAGAGGATCATTAGGACAGGATGCTCTTATTTTATTTTCTTCATTATCTCAAGAATGGAAAGATGCAATTGCTATAAAATTTGGCAAACCAAAAGCTGAAATCAAGAAAAGCTGGTTTGCAGATCACTACATAGCAGATCGTGAAGCTTTCGATTTCTTTGTTGCTTACAGATATGGTGACAAAAACAATGAGAAGCTAGATTTAAAATACGTAGAGCAATACACGTTTAATGCTTCAGTATTAAATACAGTTCTAGAAATTAAGAAAAACCGCAAAGCATATGCTAAAGCACTTGGTGGTGTACGTATTGATATTTGGGACTCACTAAGCAAAGATGTAAATGCATTTCGTGAAGTAGATCACAACCTACCAACTACAAAAGATGGTTTAAGACGTAAAGCTACCAAATATGCAAAAGAAGGTTACATCACATTAGTCTCAGGTAAGCTTAAAAATAACAACGCCAAAAAAGTGTCAAGCAAAGAGCAGGAAGCTTTACTGGATGAACTGTTAGCAAAACACACCAATCTTGATAACCAATTAATATCTGAGATATACAATACAGTAGCTGATCAATTAGGATGGGAAAAGATAACAGCGCCAACTGTAGCCAACCGCAAAAAGAAAAGCAAACTAGTTACTTATGCAGGTAGACAAGGTGCAAGTGCATTATCAAATAATATGTTGATGCAAAACAAACGTAAAGCACCAAGTACACCAATGTTATACTGGACTTTAGATGGTTGGGATGTAGAGCTTCTATACCAGGAAACTACAACCGATAAAAAAGGTAATAGCGTTACAACTTACCACAACAGGCTTACAGTTGTAATAGTGTTGGATCCTTACAACAAATATCCTGTAGGATATGCGATTGACACGCATGAGACACCTGCTTTAATAAAAAGAGCATTACAAAACGCAATGCAATACACTAAGCAGACATTAGGAGATCTGTACATGCCTTATCAGATACAAAGTGACCGTTACAGTATTAAAAAACTAACACCAATTTATCAAGCAGTTACAAAAAACTTTACGCCAGCGCAAGCTCGAAACGGTAAATCAAAGGTAATAGAGCCTTACTTTAATTATATCAATAAAAAATACTGTAAGCTTTTAGATAACTGGTCAGGTCACAACGTAGATAGTGGCTCAAAAAGTCAACCAAATAGCGAGTATTTAAACAAAATAAAAAAGAACTTTCCTGACAAAGCAGGATGTATCGCTCAAATAGAGTCAATTATTAAAGCAGAACGCAATAAGAAAGCTTTAGACTACTCAAGTAATTGGTTAAACACAAAAGAGGAGTTTAAATCAATAATGCCATTAGAAAACTATCTGTTAACCTTTGGAAGCAATACAGGCATGACTAATAAGCTAAGAGGAGATGGTTTAAGACTTACAATACATGGTCAGCATCACTTTTACGATAGTTATGACATTGATTTTCGCCATAATTCACACTTAGACTGGAGTGTACAATACGATGTTAATGATCTTGATACAGTACTTGCAGTATCTGCAGATGGTAAAAAACGCTTTTTACTAGAGCAAAAATACATACAACCTATGGCTCTTGCAGATAGACAGCAAGGCGACTCGGACGAACTCAAGAAGATCAAAGACTTTAATAAATCAACGCATCAGATGATTATCGAGCAAAGAGCAGAAAACGCTCGCATACTTGAGCCATTAATGCAAAACCCAAAACTAGAGCAAACGTTAGCTAAACACTTACTTACAGATAGCTTAGGACAACATAAAAATCACAAGTCTAAAGAGCGTCTAGCGGTACAGCAAAAAGCCTCAAAACTTGAAGTTAAGCAGGCTAAAAAAGAAGCTAAAACAGAGCGTAAAAACTTCCTTAAAGAGCAGGAAGATTACTATAAAAACAAAGTAGACATTAATCAATACTTAGACAACTAAACTCAACAATTCCCAATGAAAAACTTAGTAGCAAAACTTGAGAAAACTGTAGACAAAGTACAGCAAAAATGTGAAGAGCGAGACAAAACCGCATTATCTCGATCTGACAACTGGAGAGAGTCAACACCAGGACAAAAATACGAAGCTCGTACACAGCTTTTAGCAGATGGTGTATTTGACATGAGAGACGGAATAAGAAAAATTAAAAACGCATTAGAACTATAACGCCATGAAAGAAACTGATAAAAAGAAAATCGCAGAAAAAGTACAAGAGTACATCAATAGGCACGAGATAACACAAACAATAGTTGCTAATAAAGCTGGTGTGCGTAAAGAGTATTTAACAAGTATTTTAAAATTTGATTTTACATACAACGCAGGTAATAATAACACTGGTAACATTCCTGATAAGCACTTTATAAGACTTGCAGAGCTTGTAGATTATGATTTAAAGAAAAAATACTGGATTAACAGACCAACGCCACAGTTAACCCAAATGTTAGCCATTTTAGAAGAGTCTAGAGAGCATGCTTACACTAGATTAATAGTTGGAGCAACAGGATCAGGTAAGTCTCATGCAATTAGCCTTTATACAAAAAAGCATCCTGCAGATGTCTTTTGTGTAAAAGTAGGATCAGAAGATACGCTGGCAATACTTTTAGATAAGGTGTGTAAAGCTATAAAAGTACCAGAGTTTAAGCATAAATCAATGAAGATTAGAGAAATCTCTAGAGCATTAAAAATGCTATCTGCTTACGGTAAAAAACCACAGCTAATATTTGATGAAGCTGAGTATTTAAGAGTATCTGCATTATGCTCTATAAAAGAGTTTTATGACTACTTAGACAAATACTGCAGTATTGTGTTAATCGGTACAGATCAACTTCCTGATCAAATCGAAAAACTACGTAAGAAAAACGCAAAAGGAATACCACAGCTTTACAGACGTATCAAGTTTGGGATTAGAATACTGCCTGATATTGATAAGTCATTTAAACTCTTTTTAAATGATGTTAAAGATCCTAATGTAATCGACTTTTTAAGATCCAACTGTGATAACTACGGAGAGCTTCATGATGTATTAGTGCCATGTCTAAGAGAAGCAGACCGATTAAACGAGCCATTAACACTACCATTTTTAAAACAAGTTTTAAACCTATCTGAAGCATCGCTATACTAATGAGAGCAGCCAAAAGAACAAATACAAAAAAAGACAAAACTATCAAGCTTAAAAAGGTGCTAACGGTTGCTAATATTCAAAACCAAAGCGTAACCAGGTTAGATTGGAGTGGAGAGTTTTTAAATGCTTTTGGCAAACCTCAAGATAGAGGCTTATGGTTTGTTTGGGGAGACTCTGGTAGCGGTAAATCATCATTTGTAATGCAATTAGCAAAAGCAATGTCATGTATGTTTCCAACGCTATACAATTTACTTGAAGAGGAGCCTGATGACTCAGATTACATAGATCGCACTAAGTTATTCAATATGCAGGATGTAAAAGACAATTTTCATACTGCAAACTATACAACACTTGAAGAGCTTGATGCTTACTGCGAAAAAAGAAACTCAAAAAAAGTAATCATCATAGATTCCATAGTCTACTTGACTAAAGATTGGGAAGCTTGGTTTGCTTTTAAAAAGAAATGGGAAAAGAAAAAAATACTAATAGTAGTCGGTCATGCAAAGGGTAAAAACCCAAAAACAGAGTTTGAAGACAAGATCATGTTCGATGCTAAAATGAAAATATTTATAACAGGCTACCTAGCAATTTGTAAAGGTCGCACCATCGGAAAAAACGGTGGTAAGTACATAGTTTACCAAGAAGGTTACGAAAAATTAAGAGGAGCTGAAAGCGCATAAATTATGAAAGCAAAAATTTTAGAAATACTAAACTGCCAATCGCATACTTACGAGATGCAAGTGTTTAACCTATGGTTAACCTGGTGCCAGTCAAAAACTAACAATAGTAAATCACTACAAAAGGCGCTTACCTCTAAACCACTTTTTAACTGGTGGAAAAAAGAGCTTGAAAAACTTGAAAAGGACTTTGTAACAGAAGCCTACATCTATAAAGATCACTTAAACTACGAGACTGCTTTAGAGTTTTGGGTGCAGTCAGTAGAGCCTATATATCACAGGTTTTCTAAACCATTAATCAAGAAAATAAATGAAAAATAACCCTAATAACATCGAGGTCATCGATCCAGTAATAATTAATACAGACAGTAACATGAGTACAGAAACACAAACACCAGTAGACTTAGACAACCTTAGCGAAGATCAATTACTAGCAGCTTTAAAAAAGAAGCAAGAAGTAAAACACCAGGCAGAGCTTGAAAAAATAAAAGCTTATGAGAAGGATAATGAGGACTTTGTAACCTTTACAGTATCTAAAGTTAAGCAGCTACATAACGAGCTTAAAAAGCTAAAAAAACAAACTATTTCAGATGCTAATGCTTTATACAACAGAATGTATGAGGTAAAAGGCAAAGTACCTTCAGAAGTAAAAACATTCTCAAGATTAAACAAGGCAGGAGACTTAAAAGTAACTGTAGAACGTCAAGAGCGTTTCGAGTTTACAGAGGATGCAATGGTGCATATCAATGAAATCAAAGCCATTTTTAAAGAGAAGTTTGAAGGTCGTAATAAAGGGCTTTACAATATCCTAGATGGTTTATTGATAAAAGGATCTAAAGGCGATTATGATCCAAAGTTATTAGCTAAAGCACGTAACCAGGTAAGAGCTTTAGGTGACACAAAATTAATCGAAGAGTTTGATAAGCTGGACGATTGCCAACGTGTTACAGGATCATCAATGTATTGTCGTGTGTATGAGAAAACAGAAGACGGAAACGGTAAGATAGCATGGCAGGACATATCTCTTAACTTCTCAAGTCTATAATTATGACAATAGTAGTAATACAAACCGAAGACGATAAGCTTACAGTAAATGGTAAGCTAGTGTATAAAGACACTAATAATAATTGGGTAAGTCAAACCACTTTAACCCAATCAGAAATGGATGCGTTGCATTCACATTTAAGAGACTAAAGTGAAGCGGTAATGTGAAACAAAAAGTCCTGGTCAGGATTGATGCGCTAAGTATGTGATCTGTGTTGTAGAGCTTCACGCCTTTAGTAAGGGTAAATCATATGCAACACAAAGATTGTTAAAGGAGCATTACCACAATAAGCGAACTCCTAAATACATGAGAAATGACTGACACCGATAAATCGGTAATTATAAGGGCAGTTACGGGCTGCCCTTTTTAACCCAAATGTTATGATACCTACACTAATTGCAATAACACTAGGCTTTTCAATAGTCATTTATGTGCTAATAGATAGCCACTTTAAAAACCATTTAAAATGATTTTAAAACACAAAATAACACCTGAAACAATATACAAAATAGCAAAAGTCACAATGATTACTTCTGCTATTATCGGTATAGCAGCAGTATTATTAGCACTTATTATCAGTCCTTTTTATGGAGTAAAACCACTACAATATGCGCTAGTTATAGAGGTTGTATTTGCGGTTTTTTTCTACATATCAATGCAATACTATTTTAAATACAAGTAAGATGACAATAATTCAATTAAATAATAAAATTATAAAAGCTCTAAAAGCTAGGCAACACGTCTACCAAACACAAGGTTATAATAATCAAAAGGCTAGAGATATTACTTATTCAATTGGTATTTATGAAGAGATGAAGAGGCTTAAAGAAAGAGAGGAGTATTTAAATCAAGAACTTCAAAGATTAGACATATGACAACAGCATGTAAAAACCAAAAACAACGCATTGCCATTTTAACTAAAGGCGATAAAGAGTTTAAAGCAGCGCTAGTGTATAGTCAAACACAAGATGCTGAAAAAACTAGCACCAACGATCTAACACACGATCAAGCAAACAACATACTTGTAGAGCTTGGAAGCAAACCAATAGAGTATGATAATTGGGCTTTTTATGATAAAAATAAAAGAAACCATAAATACCTGTTAAGCTTAGCTATCCAATACGGTTGGGAAAAAACAGATAACAAGTACGGACAAATTGCAGATCTATTTAAGATTAGCGAATGGTTAAAGTCTGATAAATCTCCAGTAAAGAAACCTTTAAAAAAAATGTCACCACAAGAAGTTTCTAAAGTTTTAACCGCTTTAGAAAATATGGTGGCATCTAAATACAAGTAATTAATGAATACTTCCCTGATTATTTTAATAGCAGTCATTGTCATCGCACTTGTTTATTGTGCCATTAGCAGGTGCTTTGATGATGATGATCCAGATCTAAACTGGTATGATAATTATGCAGCACCACCAAAAGATGCAAAACCTATGGGTTGCAGTCATTTTGAAGTTACAGATGTTGTAAAAAGTGTTGGAGTAACCTGTGAAGAGGTTTGGAGTATTTGCAAACAATGTGGAGAAGTATTAAACAAACGTACCGATTGCTAAATGACAACACATTACAACATACAAATAACAGAAACTGGTACAGATCTAAAAGTAACGTACCGAGATAATAAGTTTAAAAAGCTAGAGCATCTAAGAGGTAAACTAGACGATGCTATGCTAAGACAATTAGGTCGTATTGTACCACGTCTAGAAAGTAGTATCGATCAATTTAAAACAGCTTATAAATACAAAGTAACTTATACCAAGATCGAAAAGCAAAAAAGCCTTTACAGTATGTTTTTGTCGGAGTGGTACACGTTTTATAACACCTACTCAGAAGGTATAGAGCCAAAGTTTACAGGTGCAGATGGTAATGCTTTAAAATCTATAATAGCACACCTAAAAAAGCTCTCAAACAATAACGATACAGAAGCTTTGGCGCTGTTTAAAGTCATCTTAGATAAGTGGCACACCTTAGCGCAGTTTCATCAAGACAACACAGATCTAAAATACATTAATAGCAAGTTAAACATCATATTAAATGCAATCAAAAAACAAAATAACACCTTCTCTAACAAGTCTGGTGGCAGTGTCCAACTATAAAAATTCTGAAGTAGTAAGATATTATGGCAATATGAATATAAATGTTGCAGCAAAATCAAACTCCAGATCTGTAGGTAGACTAAGCCAAAAAGACGAAGACAAAGTGCGTCTTTGTATCTGTAACCTGTTTATTGGTACCAGTATGTATTTTGATAATGTGCTAACTCAAGAAAAGGCAGATGTTATAGCTACAGAGATATTAGCAAAGTACGAGTACAGACAATTACGCCTGGAGGATCTTGTAGCCATTTGTATAGAGATTAAAGAGTCGGACAGTTACAAGTTAACACCAGCAAGAATACTACGCCACATTAGCGATTATGTAAAACGCAAAGAGAAGATAGTTATCTCTAACGCAATAAACAACTCTCAAAACCATAAATCAGATCTAGGCGAGTCTGATATAGATAAACGCCTTCATAATTCCATACGTCACTTAGATCGCACTAATCAAGAAGTGGTTAAAGGACGTGTTAACATAAAAAAATTTTATAAGTAATGAGTAGACAACCGCATCAGTTTTCAACAAATCAAGAAGCATTTATTAAAGCAAATTATTTAAAAATGAGCATGAATGAGATAGCAAATTTTTGTCATGTCTCACAAGGATGTATAAGAGCTTATTATAAGCGTAATAATATTGAAGTTCCAGCAGAAGTTATCAGAGATATTAATAAAAAAAACATCCGTAAAGCTTTAGGATCAGACAAACAATCTGTTGTAAAAGAAAAAGAGTTTAAAAGAGTATTAAATCATCCATTTTGGGAAAACAAATGGCATCCAATAACAGGTTATTCATCTAACAGATATTTATAATGCAGCAAAAAGTAATAATAATAGGTAGTCCAAGACAAGGCAAAGAAGCAATGATGTTATTGCTTGAAAAAACCATGCAGCAAAACATAGAAATCATGTCTCCTGCAGAAGCTTTTGTTAAAGGTATAGATAGCACATATAACACACCAAAAGAACGAGCAGTTATTGCTCATCAAGTTATAAAAGAATACAGCCACTTACCTGAATTAACCAGAGCAGAACGACGTGCAGAACAACGCCAACTAAAAAATAAAATTAATAATTATAAAAAACGTAAATAATGAAAACATCAGTAAATATTAACGGAAGAAAATTAGAAGCAGTACAATGGAAAGGAACTCCAAATGGTGATTGCTCAAGTGTTGTAGAAGTTTATAACTTTCTTACAGGAGAGAATATTAAAGGCGCTAGTCAAGCAAAAACTGAAGGTGACTTCTTTTATTTAGAATACCCAAATGGAATACCTACATTAATAATCAAAACATTGATAGGAGATGTAGTTGCTAATCATGGAGACTGGATTATAAATTTTTCAGATAATAAATTTCTTGTTATTTCTAAGATTATATGGGATCAAATAGAGGTGAGTACAAATAAAACTAGATCTGTACTGGTTGAATTACACCAAGAGCGACAACGTCAAGATTTAAAATTTGGAAAACAAGACCACTTACCAATAGAATGGATCGCAATTATAGGAGAAGAATTTGGAGAGGCTTCTAAAGAAGCTTTAGAGCATCATTTTGAATATGCTAATAAAGATGGTTTTCCGCCAACAATACAACAACAACTTACCAGACTTGAGTATTTAAGAGAAGAGCTTGTACAGCTAGCAGCTGTTACTGTAAATGCAATAGAGTCTTTAGATAGAAACCAATTAAAAGAATAAGCAATGATAGAAATAACAGCAAAAAAAGACGAAAACGGAAGAGTGTATTTTGAAGCTTCAGAAAGCGGATCAATATTAGATTGGGATTATTCCTTACCTACCTTATTACAAAATCTAAGTCGTATGACAGAGCAATTTGAAGACGATTTAATTAATAACATTTAACCATGAAAAAAATAAAGATATACTGGTTAATGATTTTCTATAAAGCCAAATGGATAGATCACAAAGAACGACCAGGTTACTATTGTGTAAAAAGAAAGTGGTCATGGATAGTAGCATTTGCATTTATACTAATTTATAGATCTCTTGTTAATGTTTTTTTAGAGGCTTTAAATATTGTTGATCAGATTTACTCATACAACATTAGGTATATAACTACTCCAGATAATAAACCACGTAAGATTACACCTAAGCAAAAAGAATACATAATTAAAAAATTTCATTAAACAACATGCAATCAAAAAAACACAGCTTTATAGAAGCACTAAGCAATACCGCCATAGGTTTTGTTATTAGTTACGCCAGCACCTTTTTAATATTTCCTTTAGTTGGTTTGCAAAGCAGTAGCAGTAAAAACCTTTTAATAACTATGTTTTTTACAGTAATAAGCATCTTAAGAGGTTACTTTATAAGACGCTATTTTAACGGTAAAATAGTGCGTTTAAATACCGCTAAAATGCCTTTTAAATTACATTGCTTTGACTGCGAAATAGAAATGCCAGTAAAAAGAGATGAAAAAGGCTACTTCTGTAGCAATTGTGGATTAAGGCATTAAAATTATGAGTAAATTAACAAATACCCAACTTAAAGCACTTGGCTTTACAATAGAAAGTAAAGTGTTTCCAGACGAGTTTAACACCGCATTTAATTACCAAGTCGCCAAAATAGAAACGTCAAACTCTTTAATAGAAGTTATTAACGAATATGATGGCGAAGCATTTAAACAGCAGCACTGCAATATAGAAATAGCAGAACAAGGCAAAACAATAGACCAAATCACTTTAACCAAATTAATAGCCTTTATAACCGATAATTAAAAAAATAGGCTCTAAAACCGATAATATGCATAGACGATACAAATACAATTTAGGTAATTACATTATAGCGCTATTAATAATAATTGTCATTGTACAGTTGCTTTATATTGTTTTTAATTCATGAATAGTATAGTTTATAATAAAGATTGTATGATTGATTTGGTTAATTATAAGTCAAACCATTTTGATTATGCAATAGTAGATCCAAACTGGGGCATAAAAGAGACTTCAATAAAACCAGAAAGTAGAAACAATCCTGTTTTGCAGACAAATGGTAAAAAAACAAAAATACCTCCAAAAGATTATTCTGACTCCGATTGGGATTTAAATAAGCCAACAAAAGATTATTTTCATCATCTTTTTAGAATTTCAAGATACCAAATAATTAAAGGAGGTAATCATTTTACAAATCTTTTACCAGAGTTCTCTTCAGGTAGAATTGTTTGGGATAAAGTAAATGGGGGTAATGATTTTTCAGACTGTGAAATATTTTGGACAAATATTTTTAAAAGCACTCGCTTATTTTCTTATATGTGGAATGGAATGTTACAAGGAGAAAGTTTATTAAATCCAAAAAAATCTCAGGGTAATAAAAGTTTATGTGAAAAAAGAATACATAGATGTCAAACTCCTGTTAAAGTATACGATTACATCTACAAAAATTATATCCCAAAAGGCTCTAAAATAATAGATACTCATTTAGGTAGCGGCTCAAATAGAATATCAGCCTATAAAAATGAATGTATATTTGTGGGTTATGAGATTGGTAAAAAAGAGTTCAAAGATCAAGAAAATAGATTTAATGAGATAAAACCAAATTTAGATATTGAAATTAAATTTATAAACGAAATCAAATCTAAAACCAATAATGTTCAGGAGACGCTTTTTTAGGAAAGATATCTTTGGCTTAAAATTTAATTTAACGTGCCACGTATATGGGAAGTAGCGTTTAAACACGCTTAAAATTAGAATTAAACACAAAGAAAATAAATATTAAATAACATTAACCAAAGCACTTAACAGCTATTTTTTATATACGGTGTTAGTTGCTTTTAAAAACAAAAGTAATGGCAAAATTTGAAGATTTAAAAGGCAAAGTATTAACTGACGTTAAACAAGTTGATGATAATGAAATATACTTTACGTGTAATGACGGTAGTAAGTATAAAATGTATCACTCGCAAGATTGCTGTGAAGAAGTAACCATTGAAGATATTAACGGAACATTAACCGACTTAATAGGGGAAGAAATACTTTTAGCAGAAGAAAGAAGTAACCAAAAAGATACTGATTGGGGTAGCGAAACTTGGACATTTTATACGATTAGAACGCAAAAAGTATCTATAGACATTAGATGGCATGGTGAAAGTAACGGTTATTACAGTGAAGAAGTTGACTTTGCCGTTGCTAATGAAAACGGTGAGTTTCCAAGATGGTAGAAGCTCATGTTTTTAATTGCTACTAACGGGCAGCGTATAAGGTTTGTGGATGCGCAGCATACACGTAAAAACCGATTGAGCTGCGCATCTATGAACTTTATACTTTGTTATTTATAGTAGTTATCGAATAAGAACAAAAGAAAACAAATATTAACTCACGATTGCCGATGCGTAGCCATTACGCTGCCCGTTATGCTACAATAAGCAATCTTTTAAACTATTAAATAATTACCATTATGGATTCACATAGAAAACAAAAATTCAAAGAGTCGTTCAAGGCTTACTTGAAAGCAGGAAAAGAAGTTAAGGAATGTAAAGACCCTTGTATAAAAAACGGACGTTCGGATAGATATTGCCTTGAATGTGGTAATGAAATATTGAAACCAATATTGCCGTAATTATTTACTGGTTTGATTGCGTGCCTCGATGGCTATTGTAGCATAATATAAGGATAAACGCAGTTTTTTAAATTGCGTTTATGTACTGTTAAATTTAGTTTTCAAAATTAACTACCTTTGTATCAAATCAATAATTTATGAAACGATACCTTTTAGCTTTATTCTTACTTTTAGCTGCAGTTTGCAATGCTCAAGATCAGTTTAACCAGGTTAATTTAAATGATCAAGAAACGACTTTTAAAAACCTTTTAAAAGAAGCACCAACACAATACCATATTTTTAAAAGTTCTACTAAACGATTGGTGTTAATTCCTAATAGTATAGCAGTCTCAGACTTTGATGCTATTAAACAAGCTAAAAAAGCGGTCGTGTTTGATTTTTACACACTAGATAATGCTGTAAAACTTAAATCTATTAAAGGTAACTTTGATACGCTATTTTATTTGTGGCAAACCCACTTTAATCCGTCTGCATATAAAACTACAATAAGCAAAGACTATAAAAATCAAACCGCTAAAGGATCAACCTATAAGTTTACTTTTAAAAAAGCTTTTGATGGATCCTGGACAATCCAAAACGTATCATAAAAGAGACGTTAAAATCAATAATTTATGAAAAAACTACTTTTACTATTAAGCGCATTATTAATTTTAAGTTGCGGAAATTCTAAGCCTGATGAGTCAGATGCTAAAGAAGCAGCACGATCTGCTATAATCAGAAATCTAAAAAACCCTTTAGATGTAAAGTTTCATCATAATGAAACTATTTCAGATTTAGGTGATAACACTTTTGAGTACAGAGAAACATTTAATGCAACCAATAGTTTTGGTGGATCAATTAAGAAAAATGCAACTGTAAAAGTAAAGTGGCTAAAAGATGATCCAAGCGAAATATCTAATTGGTCAGTTTTAGATATAAGGTTTTATTAAAGACTTCTATTATATTAGTTAATAACTCTGTGAAAAACCAACTGTAATTAGTTGGTTTTTATTATTTTGTCATATCAATAAAAAATGTAAATTTGTTTATGCCAAATCGTCAGTCTCAAAAATTAGGTATCCAAAAAAACAAATTGCTAAGGTACAAGCTAGTAGTAGATTTGTACAACAAACACTACTCAGAAGATATACCTATTACGGTTTTGTTGCGCAAATACATTTATCCGCACTATCCAATTAGCCGTACTACTTTGTACACTATTTTAAACACACCAATAGACAAAGAGCTTAAAGAAATACAAGCCATAGAAGAGTCTCAGCTAAGCATGTTTTAAACATCGTTTAGTTCAAAAGTGTAAGTAATATTATACTCCTGGATACCATCGTCTCTAATTACACGCTGTCTACTAACACGTATTAAACCTGTGCTGTTTGCTTCAGGATTAAAACCATGTAACAGCTCATGGATCTGTTGGATCAATCCATTAACGCTAAAAGCAGCATCTTTTTGTAGTATTGGTGCTTTAACACTACTGTTAGTTAACTTTAAATTTGCCACTTTAACTGTTAAACTACAAGCGCCATGTTGCCTGTTAATAGGTGTTTTTGTTTTGTCTTTACCAATATTGCTATAATTAGCAGAGGCAACATCTAGCAAGACACAAGGAAACTTTACAGGCGGATTAGGTGAGTAATAATCTAATTGTCCCCAATCTTCATCGATGTGTAAAAAAGAGATTTCTGCTAGTTTATCTTGTATATTTTTTATGATAGCATCCATATTACTTTAATTTATTGATTATTGCTTTATTAACTTCAGCAAGGTTATTATTAACTATTCTTTTTACCATAACATCTACTTGAGGATGCCAACCTATAAACTGGCGTTGCTCAATAGTCATTACGGTACCAACTTTTTGCAAGGCTAAAGCTTTCCACTTTAAAGCCTCTTCATTTAGTTTTCTATTACGTTGGTTGTTACCTGTTCCTGCAGCACCTTTTGCTTTATAATGCATAGCCCAAAAAAAGCGCTTCATTTTAGCTGTAACTTTAATCTCGCCACCTTCATTGTGTATAGAAGCATAAGGCATTGCACTTTTCCAACGGATCACACCATTAGCAGTACTGCTTTTTATACTTCGTCTTAATTTACCAGAGCGCATCATTAGTGATCCTCTACGATTAGGATACCTGGTGTTTTTCCATTTTTTATTAAAAAAGGATTTGCTCTCAAAGTTTCGATCAAAAGCTTGAGTAAGATCTACTGCAGTATCTTGCACTATTTGCTGTACTAGTTTTTCAAACATTACTTTTTGCGTTTTACTTTATTAGCTCCAGCAACTTTATTATAAGGATGCTTAGGTGGAAATACGACACCTTTTTTACCAGGATTAAACCTGAATATTTCAAGTGTGTTTTTTCCGTCTTTATTTAGCTTGGTTGTGGCTTTTTCGCCAGCTATTAATGCTTTTTTAGAGTCGCTTTTAGTATTGCTACTTGCTAATACTTGTACTACAGTACAACGACAGCGCCAACCATTAGGAGCAAAATAGTAATCCCAAAACGCATCAGTTTTTGGCAATGTAATATTATGTAGCGCTCTATGGCTATCTCTTACACGATCATCGTTAGCTGTTCTGTACTGCAGATAATAACGATCATTATCGCTATAGTTTTCCCATTGTTCTGCCATAAGACTACTGCCAACAGCAAACTCATACTCAGCTTCTAAATAAGTCTCATTATAGTCTTTTTTTATAGCAGCTATATCTTTACTAAACTGAGCAAAGCTTTTTATTTGCTTTTTATCATCGGTTAGTAATCCAGCAGCTTCAAAAAGTTGAGCGTGTGTTTTTAGTTGGCTAAACCTGTAGACATCTTTATCTAGGTTTTCTTTTAAACCTTCAGACAGATCATTGTCTTCAATTCCTGAAGCTAAAACGCGATACGTTTCGTCAATAATGGCTTTATACTCTTTGGTGTCTTCTAAATCTTCAGGCTTGTAACCTTTCTTTATATGAAGCTTTTTAAAAGCCTTTTCAACTGCATTTAAAAGAGGTTTCAACTGATCAGAAAACGTTAAGTTTAACGTCTCTTTTTCTGTTTGGCAATTAGTACATGTACAGCCATATAAGTGGCTTAACCTGTCATGCAATGCCCCAAAATAAACTTTGGGGCTTAACCGAAAAAACCAAAATCTAGCTTTTGCTCTCCTGGAGGATTTGCATTTTGTCTGTCTCCTGTAACCTCTACACCAAACTTTTCCTTGATCCAGTCATCATCAATATTTTTGTATGGCAAAATCTCTTTAGTAATTGTCCAAAGCTGATCAAGATCTTCTGTTTGTTCATACTCATAGATTAACTCGCCTTTTAAAATACCAATTCTAACCAGCGCAGGAATAATGGTCTCATTCCAATATTGCTCAACTAGTCTTAAATCACTATCAATTAAAACCTGCAACATTTCCTGAGAGCTTTCATCTTTGGATCTACTTCCGTTTTTAGTATCCTGACCGATTACTGCTCCAGAGATTAATAATGAGATTTCATTATTACATAAAGTGATTAACTTATTATAAACGTCTCCGCTTTGTGTGGCACTTGCTGCCCATTCAAACTTCTCACTTTCATCAATAATAAACCAAGCAGCTGCACCCATATCTCGCATCATTGCTTCAGCTCTTTTTACTGCAGTAGGATCTTGTGTGTTGGTTTTCATTACACGTGGCGGAATACCATTAATCTCGCACAACTCACTCCAACAGCTTTGAGCAAAACGTTTAAACAACACGTGTGGTACAGCGTTATTAAGTAAACCTTTGTCAAGCGCTTCTCCAAATTCTAATAACCAGGTACCATACTCTGACGTGTTACGATAGTCTATTTTTTTGTCTTCAGTATAATCAGGATAAACAACTCCATCACGAGGATTAACGTTAGCACGAGGTATTAACTCAACCTGAATTTTATCGTCTTCATCAATAGACAACTCAATTAAAGAATGACCTCTATATTTAGAATCTAAAATATGTCGGTTAATCTCTAAGGTAAAAATACCGTTATTAAGAAGCTTGGTTTGCTCTTCGTCAATCTCTCCGTTTGGTTTTTTTAGTACAACCTTTTCAGACAACGCTTTAAGTTGCCTGTTTTTGTATTGACTAGTTAAAAGAGCATCAAGGCTAATCTCATCATATAATTGTTGCAATAAATACCATTTAGGGTTATCTTCTAATTGTGTTAATTGCAGCGCTCTATTCCAACTCTTAATATCCTGTCTAGTTCTAGCAACAGCTTTAGGAGCTATCTGTGTTGCTACCTTTGGTTTTTTTACACCTGTTTTTACATTAGCCAATGTAGCGTGTTGTCTACCGTTATGGTAACGTCTTCTATTTTTTCTACCCATAATTACTCGTGATTAAATTTAGGTCTACTACCGTAGCTAAATGGTTGTATGCTGTCCTCTTCGGTTTCTGTTGCAGGATCAATGGTTGGTAATGTGCTTAGGTTGACTTCGCCTTTTGCTAATTGCTTTAGCCAATTTGTAGCACGATCATAGCGCTCTTTGGTTTGCTCGTAGATAATATCTGCATTACACAATTCGACAATCCACCACTTAGCAATGGTCACGCAATGCTTTAGTATTAATGGGTTTCTATCAGTACCAGAAGCACTTAAAATAGCTTCGACATCATAACGTAAACGTCCATCTAGCCACTCTTTTTGATTGTTAGGATCTAAGTAACTTCTTATTTCCTCTTCTGCTGCAGCCATAGCCATATCGATAATGTCATCATTACCTTCTGTGATTTGATCCATTTGATAGCCATAGATTACACTAGGCAAATCTGCTTGAGTTAAAAACATAATTTAATATTTTCGGTTATCCCTAGTGCCTACGACATAGGTTGTATTTTTTTGTATTGCTCTATTTTGAATTAGCCAGCATCCACCTTCTAGTGCATCTGGTCCGTCCATAACAGTTGCACTAACAGACACGCCTAACATTTGATCGTGCATACGTTTCATGTTTGGCTCTTCTTTTTCGTCTATATTGAATATTAAAAGCCCTAAGCGGTTAAGTGGCTCTAGCGTACCTTCAATCCTGAAAAACTTATCAGGTTTTTTTCTACCATCTGGAGTAATTGGCAAGGTGTAACCATAAAGAGCAGACTTTGTGTAAATAAGCGGTAACAATACCTGCTCATAATGAGGTGCTTGTAGTGTGTTGTTTTCTATACTTACACGTAAGGTGTCTACACCTTGATCTTTACAATATTGGTAAGCTTCATATAACCAGTCTACAAATTTGGCGTTACTAGTCTGATCCAGCCAAACCTTATACAAATAGCGTTTTCTTCCTTTTGACCCAACAATAACGACTGCTTTGTAAGAAGCCTGTTTATTTTTGCCTTTATCTTTATTTGAAGTTGATGGATCTGCATAAATAACTACCTGATCACACGTTGAAAGTTTTGGTGTTTTACCATAAGTGATCTCTTTAAAGGTGTCGCCTTCAGATACTGGATTATTAAAATATTCCTTCTGTTGAGCGCTCCATGGTTGCTTAGATAATGTACGGTCAATTAACTCTTCAGTATTTTTATTTAACCAGGTACTCTTACCATTTTTATCTCTAATATTTACAATCTCATGTACGTCTGCTATTTTACCCATTTCGGTAATACAGCAATATTTTGCTATAATGTTACCACAAGCTATCCATAGTAAATCTTCACTAATAGATCTAGTCGCATAAAGCGCTTCACTAATCCACTTTACTTTAGCTTTAACACGTACAGGATTTCTGCACTCTTCATCGGTATCAATATCATCGATTAAGATAACATCAGGTCGTTTTGCATCGTTCCTGGTACCACGAGGTGATTGTCCTGCACCTAATGCTCTAAAGGATACACCTTTTGTGGTAATAAACTCTCCAGCTTCCCAATTACCTAAGCTTTCTTGTTTACCGTAATCGTTAATAATTCGATTGTTAGACTCAAGTATAGCCTTATATGGTAATAATAAACGCTCAGCATTATCAAGTGTATTAGATACTAGTAAAACATTAAACTTTTTAACTGTTAAAGTTAGTTTAATGACTTCCATCATGGTACGAGCAGACTTAGCCAACTCTCTAGACCATGACCTAACCAAATAAAGCTCTGGATTATTCATTACCAACTTTGTAGACTTCACATGAAAAGGAGCTGGCTCTGAAGTATAAAAATTAGGAAAGTAGTATTTAAACCAGGCTTCGTCATTTTTCTCTAGCGTGGCAATACGCTTTTGCTTCTCGATAGCAGTCTCATTAAGATCTATCGGAGTTGCTTTTGCAGTATTGTCTCTGTATTGTTTCCAGAGCGCTAGATATTTTTTTTGTTCAGCTGAAGCCATTAAACCAATTTAGAATTAATAAATCCATCAAAAACAGGCACAAGCTTTTGGTATAATTCAAAATCTTGAGGTTTTAAATACTCTAAGAAACCAGTTGCAACTTCGTAGATTTCTGCAATAGAGGTCTCAGTCTCCAGGCGTTTAATAGACGTTGTAATTACTGCAATGGTATTAGCTTCTTTAGTAGTTGGAAAATTACCAGTAGCAATAGGAAAATCGGCTTCATTATAAGTAGGATAAACAATTGTCTCATTACCATCAGCATCTTTAACCTTTTGACCTTTTAAATACTTATCTGGTATGTCATAAGTAATCGGTCTGTTTTTAATGTGGTCGTTAAGGATCTCTAACTGATCATACAGATCGGTAATCATCTTTTGGCGAGTTACCATTAAAGACTTTCTTAATTTATCCCATCCATATTTTTCAATCCATTTACCAACGGTGTTAGGTCTAACACCAACACGTTCTGCGATTTCTTTTTGAGTAAGCTTTTGAGAGCTATCTGTATAAAGCATTTTAGCAAACGCTTGAGCGTCTGTTTTCTTTGATCCCATCTTTAATATTTTATACAAAACTCTGTAAAATACTATCTGAAAGAAAAATTCAGAAAACTAACTAAACACTTGCTTAAACTAAGTTTGCACATCTGATTAAGGACTTTACAGATTTTTGTACAGTACTTTTTATTCTTAAATCTTTGTGGTCTGAATTAGTTAACAAAAACTCTGGATTAAATGCCAAAACCAAAACCATTTGTATTTAATGACGAGTCTGTAGCAAATAGTTACGGCTTCATCATCCCTACATCAGGCATAAGCCTTAAACGCTTTAAACAAAATCCGATAATGCTTGACTCTCATTGGAATAGTACTAAGAGTGTACTAGGAAAGTGGGAAGATGTAAAAGTGGATAACGGACAACTTACAGGAGTACCTGTTTTTGATAGCGAAGATGAAGACGTAACTAAAATACAGGGTAAGGTTGAAAGAGGCTTTATTAAAAGTTGCTCTATGGGAGTAACCTTTAGACGTGAAGACTTAAAAATGGTTGCTGGTAAGTTAGTGCTTGAAAAATGCGAACTATACGAAGTCTCAATAGTAGCTGTACCAAGTAATGCCAATAGCATAAGACTTTATGCTCCAGACAGCGATACACCATTAAAAGACGAAGAGGTTAAAGACTTGTGTCTATCTATTGAAGGTGTAGATCCAAACATCGAAACACAAAACGAAAACAACGATAAAATGAAAATCACATTAACACAAGCAGCTGCTTTAGCATTAGGCTTTGCTGCAACACAACTAGAGCATGACGTAGAAGACGTAAATGCTGCAATTGGAAAACTAAGCGCTGAAAAAACAGCTGCTGAGTTAAAACTGGAGATCCTTGAGAATGACAAAAAGGAAGCTGCTAAAAAAGCGATTGAAAACAAAGTTGAGCTAGCTATTAAGGCTGGTAAAATACCTGCAGACAAAAAAGAGAAGTTTGTAAGCTTAGGTTTAGCAGACGAGGCTCTTTTAGACGACACGTTAGGATCTATTCCTGCTAAGAAGTCATTAGCAGCTCAAATTGAAAATACTGGCGAAGATGCTGGAGAAGTTAAATCTATGGATGACTTCCAAAAGTTAGATGATGCTCAGCAATTGGCATTTAAAAATGATCAGCCAGAAGCTTACAAAAAATTATTAACTCAAATTAAATAGAGATGCCACAAAATCACCCAGAAATTTGGTTAGGTAGAGTTATTGACAACCTTGAAAAAGGTGATGTCGCTACATGGCTAGAAGGTATTGCAGAAATAGCAACAAACGTAACCACTATTAATGAAGGTACGTTATCAGAAAAACAAATCATCCACGTACCAGTAACGGACTTTGATGTAGATGTATTAATCAATAATACAACTTATCCAATCGAAGTACAACAGTATGACGATGATACAATACAAATTACTTTAGATAAGTATCAAACTAAAGTAACGTCTGTGTCAGACGATGATACCATTGGAGCTTCTTACGATAAGATTGATACGGTGACAAAGTCACACGTTAAGTCAATCAAATCTAACAAGTTTAACAAATCATTACACGCTTTAGCTCCTGCTGCAGATAGTGTAGCTACTCCTGTAATTGAAGCAACAGGTGGCGGTGGAGCAACACCTTTAACAGATCCTTCAGGTCGTCTAAGATTAGTTTATGATGATTTAGTAGAAGCTAAAAGACGTTGTAAAGGTAAAGGCTGGAGAGCAGTTTTAACTCAAGATCACTGGAACGATTTATTATTAGATCGTAAAAACTTCGGAGATCAGTTGGTAAACTATAAAGAAGGTATGCCTTCTCCTAAAATTGCAGGTTTTGAACTGCATAAGTTTGATGATGGTACACATCCTGTATTTGATACAAACGGAGACAAAAAAGCTTTTGGTGCCATTCCTGTAGCAACAGACAAAGAAGCGTCTGTATTGTTTAGAGTAGATAGTGTTGCTAAGAAAACAGGTATTACAAAACAATACTTTATAGCATCAGCTCAAAACCCAAGAACTCAAGCTAACGAGCTTAACTACCGTCACTACTTTGTGGCTACACCATACCAAGCAAAAGGTATCGGAGCTATCATATAATATTAATTAGGCTTCCTGGTAAAACAGGAAGCCTATAATTAACAGCTAGTGGCAGGTATTGAAAACTACTTAGGTGAAATAGTCACTGGTTTAGTGACATCCACCGCAGGATTAGGCGCTTGGTTACACGAGCGTAAACAAAGAAAATTACAAGGACAACAAACGGTAGTAGATCTATATCAAGAAGTTTTAACCGATTTAAAAAATCGTTACGATGAGAAATTTAAAGATATAGAGTCAGAGCTGGAGTCTGTTAAGAAAAATCTAGACTTATGGAAAGGTAAGTATAGATCACTAAAAAAAGAATTTGAAGAGTATAAAGAAAAACATCCGTAAATGGGATTAAGTCAACATCAAAGAGAATTTACATTAAACGTTTCTAAGCTTATACAGTTTGCTTTTAGTAAAGGTATAGAGTTAACGTTTGGCGAAGCTTACCGCACTAGAGAGCAGCAGCTTTTGTATGTGCAGTCTGGTAAATCTAAAACGATGAATAGTAATCATCTTAGGCGATTAGCTGTTGACTTCAATTTCTTTAAAAACGGAAACCTTACTTACAAATTTGAAGACATTAAAGAGATAGGAGATTATTGGGAAAGCTTACATCCTAAAAATCGTTGGGGCGGAGATTGGAATAAAAACGACATCAAAGACGGTTTTATAGACACACCTCATTTTGAGATGAATATTTAAAACCTATTTAAGACACATTTAAAAAATGAAAAACGTAGCAGAAAATTTAGCCATTACCATAATAGCATTAATTGTAGGTGTATTTATTGGCTTTACAATTTCTATAAAAACCACAGAGCGTATTGTAGCTTCTCAAGAAGAAACCATAAGAGAAGCCATACGTAAAGAAACTACTGCTATCAATAACACTGTAAATAATCAATTTGATAAGATCAAGTCTAAAAAAGCAGATCCTGTCAATATCATTATAAAACCTGAAAGCAACAGCGCTATTCAGACTAATAACTCTAACCAGGACTCTACAGATCAAGTACAACCAGATACTGAAGATACTGAAGAAAAAGGGGGCTTTTTTAGCAGGTTGTTTTCTGGTGATCCAGAACGCAAAGCCAAAAGAAAAGCACGTAGGGAGCAACGCAATAACAACAATTAACATAGATATTATGAAACCAGAAAAAGTATTTAAAGCAAATCCATCCTTAAAAGCATACTTCGAGACTAGCGATGGTACAAAGTTTTTCACAGAAAACAATGCTAAAAACCATGCGAAGTCTTTAGAAAATAAGGCAGTTAAAAAAGTAGAACGTGGTGCTGTAGTTTCTAGCGATAACAAGCAAAAAAGCAATACTGCAGATAAAAGCAGTAAAAAAGCAAGTACTGAAGAGCGTATAGCAGCAATTAATGCTTTAGATACAGTTGAAGCTGTAACCGAAGCTTTAAAAGGAGAAACTGCTAAAACAGTAAAAGCTGCAGGAGCAGAAAAAATCAAAGCACTAGAAGCAAGTGCAGCAGGATCTACAGATGATGGATCTACAAGCGAAGACGTTAACGATAACAAGTAAGATATGTTACCAGGATTAAATATAAAATTTACAAACGGCAACATTGGTAATGTAGTCTCTACTGAAGATGGTGTTTTAGGCTTAATTGCCAGCGCTGTTGCAGTAGCAGATACCTTTGAGCTTGACAAAGCCTATGAGGTAAAAAGCATGCAAGATGTTGCAGCTTTAGGCATTACTCCAGATGTAAACAACTACCACCTGTATAAAGCTTTAGAAGAGTTTTATGCTGAAGCAGGAAGCGGTACAAAGTTGTGGCTTATGGGAGTTGCTAAAACAACTACAGTTACCAGTTGGTTTACTGTAAATGTTGGTACAGGTAAAGCACCAGTACACACAATGTTAGATAAAGCAAAAGGAGAAATCTCTGGCGTGTTTACATGTTATGATCCTTCTGAAGCCATAACAGTAGAAAACGGTATGGATGCAGATGTACCTTTAGCAATTGCTGCAGCACAAAAATTAGCAGAAGACTATACCAAAGATAACTATGCGCCTTTCTATGTCATCTTAGAAGCTTATGGTTATACAGGTGTAGCATCAGACTTGCCTGCTCTAACAGAGAGAACAGACAATCGTGTTGCTGTTTTTGTTGGAGAAACAAAAGAACGCACAGGAGACGTGTCTCATAACGGAGCAGCTTCTCAAGTGTTGGCAGGTCGATTAAGCACATTGCAAGTACAAGAAAACGCAGGAAAAGTAAAGCGTGGATCTTTAGAGACTTTAACTGCATTTATTGTAGATGATGCTGTAGAAGATGTAGATGTAGAAGCTTTACATGATAAAGGCTACATCACTTTTAGGACACATGCACGTAAAGCAGGATACTACTTTACAGATGATCCATTAGCAACAGATCCTGAAGAGGATTATAATGGTATTGCTAGACGTAGAGTAATTGATAAAGCTTACCGATTAGCTCATAACGTAGCAAGTGAGGAGATTTTGGAAGATTTCACTTTAACCAATCAAGGTGCAATAGATCCGTTTTACGCAGCAAGTGTAGAAGGAAATATTGAGCGTGAAATTGCTACAAAAATGACGGCTAACGGAGAGCTTAGTGCAAGTCCTACCGATAAAGACGATTTAGGCGTAAAAGCAAAGTTTGATGCTGAAGCTAACGTCTCAACTACAAACAAAATAAACCTAACGCTACAAGTACGACCAAAAGGCTATGCACGCTTCTTTGAGATTGCTTTAGGCTATGGTGTAACCTTAAATTAATAAGTAAACATGGCATTTAATAGTAGAGAATACGAATGGGCTGATGTAACTGTAATTGCAGCAGGTAGAGATATTACTGGAATTAGAGCTATTAAGATCAATCGTAAAGCCGAACGTGAAGCTTTACACGCTAAAGGTAGAAATCCTCACAGTATCCAAACAGGAAACAAAACCTATGAAGGATCTATTACAGTATTGCAAAGTGAGTTAATCGCTTTAGATGATGCTGCAGGTGGAGATGCATTAGATCTAGCATTTGATGTATTAGTAGGATTTGGAAATCCAAGTCTTGGAGATGCGATTACAAGAAAAAGAGCTGTAGGTGTAAGAATAAACGAAATAGACGAAAGCTTAAAACAAGGCGATAAGTTTATGGAGATAGAGTTACCATTTATCTGCTTAAACTGGCAAAACGTAGACTAATATATTATGGGAGCAAACAAAAACATACCATTAGATCAGGTAACACCTGATATGATTGAAGCCTGGAAAGCTAAATACGAAAAGGTTTGGAAATTAAAAGTAGCTGAGAAAGAAGCTATTGTCAGAAATCCAGAGCGTAGTGAAATCAGTTATGCTAGTAAAGTTGGATCAAACGATGCAATGAAGTATAACGAGTATATGCTTAAAACCTGTTGGTTAGCTGGAGACGAAGATATCCTAAACAAAGACTCTTATTTTATTGGAGCATGCGCTCAACTTGAAAAGTTAATTGAAATAAAAGAGTCGAGCCTGGAGGAGCTTTAAAGGCTGCTGAAGTAAGCCCAACAGATCACATCCGAATTAGTAACGCACAACTGCGTTACTATTTCAGGATTGATGATCCAGACAGCCTAAGCGATAAAGAATGGGCTGAGAAAGTTAAAGAACTACAATACATAAGGAAACTAGAAAATCCTGAAGAGCAATAGCTCTACTCTCTATGGATAATACTTTAAACTACATATTACAATTTTCATCTAACGCAGATAAGGTGTCAGCTTCAGTTAATAAGCTTGATAACAACTTAAAGAGCGTAGATGGTCGTGTAAAAGGACTTAGCAAGAATTTTTCCAGCGCTATGGATAAAATCAACTCTAAGTTAAGTAGTATCCAATTAACCTCATTTATTCAAAACATACAATTTGCAGCACAAGGATTAGACTCAATGAGTAATCCTGGTATAAAGCTAAATGCTTCTTTATCCGACCTAGAAGCTATTACAGGTGTTGCAGGTGACAAGCTTAAACAAATAGAAGGTTATGCTAGACAAAACGCTAAGGTTTTTGGTGGCGAAGCTGCTCAAGGTGTAGAGTCATACAAGCTAATCCTTTCACAACTTAATCCTGAAATTGCAAAAGTACCTGAAGCTCTTAATGAAATGGGTAAAAATGTCTCTGTAACCAGTAAACTTATGGGCGGAGATACAGCAGCAGCTACTGAAGTATTGACCACAGCAATGAATCAATACCAGGTATCTACTGAAGATCCAATTAAAGCTAGTAAAGAAATGGCAGACATGATGAATATTATGGCTGCAGGTGCAAAAGAAGGAAGTGCAGAATTGCCACAGATTAAAGCTGCTTTAGAGCAGTCTGGTATGGCAGCAAAAACAGCAGGTGTACAATTTAATGAAGCTAATGGATATATTCAGGTATTAGATAAGGCAGGAAAAAAAGGTAGCGAAGGTGGCGTGGCTTTACGTAACGTTATGGCTACATTATCTCAAGGTCGATTTTTACCAAAAGATGTCCGTACCGAATTACAATCTGCAGGTATAGACATTAACCTGTTAACCGATAAAAGCTTAACGTTATCAGAGCGCTTAAAACCTTTAAGAGCTATTATGAATGATCAGGCATTAGTCACTAAAATGTTTGGTAAAGAAAATAGCAACGCAGCAATTGCCATGATTAATGGTATTGATGAAGCTGAACGATTAACTGCAGCAATAACTGGTACCAATACAGCTTATGATCAAGCAGCAATAGTTATGGAGTCTCAAGCAGAGAAAAATGCGAGGCTTAAAGCTAGAGTTGATGATCTTAAAATAAGTTTATTCAATGCAACTGGTGGCGCTTTAGGATATGCAAAAGTATTAGGAGACATCGCATTTGATGTGTCTAACCTCATCCCAATATTTAGCGGATTTGCTAAGATGATCGGCTTTGTTACTAGCGCTCAAAAAATGCAAGCGTTGTGGACTGGAATTGTAACAGCAGCTACTTCATTATGGACTGGTGTGCAATGGGCATTAAATGCTGCAATGACACCAATATTTATAATTCCTGCAATAATTATAGCGGTTGGTGCTGCTATTGCTTGGGTAATTTCTAAAACTGAAGGTTGGGGTACTGCTTGGAAGTACACCGTTGAAGGTGCAAAACTCTTATTTCAAACTTTTGTAGAGGCAACAAAATTACATTTTAGCTTAGTGGTTAACGGTATTATGATTGGTATTAACAAGATTAAAAAAGGTTGGTACGAGTTTAAAAATGCTGTTGGTATGGGAGACGAAAATGCCAACAATGATATGATTGCTAAGATTAATGCAGATACTGAAGCAAGAAAAAAAGCAATCATAGACCAAGCTAAAAAAGTAAAAGAAACTGCTCTAGCAAGTGCTAACGCATTTAAAAATGCAGCAGGATCTATTACATGGAAAAAAGATACTGAAGAAAGCAGTACTGGTATTACTGCACCAAAAATACCAGGAACAACATCAAACAATTTAACACCAGGTAATAATGGCGGATCTAATGGCGAGCTTGAAAAAACAAACAAAGCTATTGCTACAGGTGGAACTAAAAACACAAGCATACACATCACTTTACAAAGCTTAATAGAACAATTAACTATTAAAGGCAATGACTTTGATGATAGTGCTAAACAGATAGAAACAAAAACTAGCGATGCTCTTTTAAGAACATTAGCATTAGCAACAACAGCAGGATCATAATGGTATTTGATCGTACAGGCATATTATTTAGCAGCTTAGTAGGTAGCAAGGTTACTGAAAGCATACCCCGTTTTAACGCAGTTCAAAACGAGTTAATGAAGCGTGTGTTGCCACCAATTCCTTTTTTACCAAAAACTAATGCAGATAAAATAGCAACGGTTACTGGAGACTATAACGGAAGTGTACATCAAGCAGATGCACCACTACCTGAAGACAGACAGTTTTTTCCGTTCTCATTTGTTGCTGAAGATGGTACCAGGTATTTATTACCATATGAGCCAATGGTTAACATTACAGGTAAAAATACAATTGTAAGACGTAATGTAGCCAAAGCGCAAAACATGATAGGATCCATTAAGGAGCGATGGAATCAAGCTGATTATGAAATAACCATTACTGGTGTATTGATAGGATCAATATTAACTGGTAGTGTAGATGAATGTTTCCCTAGAGAGGACTTTGAACGGCTAAGAGACCAAATGACTGCTCCCAGGTCTCTTACCGTTTATTGTGAGCCATTACAGCTGTTAGGGATTAATCAAATAGTAATAGAAGACTTTAGTTTTCCTTTTACAAAAGGCGAAAACGTACAGGCTTATGAGATTAAAGCTTATAGTGACTTTGCCTACAATTTATTATTAGATATCAATGATTAAAAATATAGAAAATAACATGAAAGCGAGAAGCTGGATTTTAATGTTGCTAATCGGTATGATTAGCTTCACAGGACACTGTAACACACCAGACCTGATCCAAAATTCAAAAACTGAAGTAGTAAAGTCATTAGACTTAGTTGCTCCAGCGTGTGTACAAATAGAAGTGCAGGATTTAATCTGCCAAAACATTGAAACGCAGAATACAGTCTGCAAAAACCTAGTATCAGATGCTAACCTTGTAACAACGTATCGAGTACATCGAGCCGATGGTTATTTTGATGTGAGCATCTATAAAAATGCTAATTGTGAGACAGCTATTACAACCAATTTAGTTAAGGTTGATAAGACAATTACATTTAAATACTTTAATACAACCTATTTATACCAAGTCAAACGACTGCCATACAACAATGATCAATTATTAAAACCTGATTTGTTTGCTACACTAAGCTCCAGTCGGTACAGTAATAAAATCATTGCTGCATTAGATCCTAAATATGTCTTCAGGAAATCTAGAGACGGATTATGTTACCAGGATTTAAATATCTAATAAAACCTATTTAAATAAGATTTAAAAAGCGCCTGATTTTAGGCAGGCGCTTTTTCAAAATAAAACAGAATGTATAACCTAGACTGGTACATAGAATTTAATACTGAAGGTAAGCGCACACAATTAGCATTGTTGGCAGAATGTGACATTATTAGTAGTGTTGACAATCTTACAGATACTGCAGTAATTGTATTACCTGAAGCTGTATTTAATGCTCCTTTAAATTTTGAAAACAAGATTAAAAGAGGTACAAAAGTATTGATACAATTAGGTTATAACGGTGATTTAAAAACCGAGTTTGTTGGCTATATCAATGATATAGTTAACAGTGATAGCTCTTTGAAAATTAATTGTGAAGACGCATTATTCTTGTTTAGAGTTGGTGTTAATGATGTAGAATTAAAGCCTACATCTTTACCAAAAATAGCACAGTACTTATTAGATCAAATAGATGGCTCTTTTACTTTAAACTGTGATTATGATATTGCTTACGAGAAGTTTACCATACATCAAGCAACAGGTTATGATGTACTAAAAAAACTGCATGACGAAACTAAAGCTAATATCTACTTTGATACAGAGAACAAAATACTGCATATCCATCCGCCATACATAGAAAAGGCTGGAGAGGTTTTTTACTCGATGCAAAAGAACATAGAAAATTCAAGTTTAGAATTTAACAACAAGTTAGATGCTAAAGTTGAAGTGACTATTGAAAGCACCGATTTAAAAGGCAACGTGCAAAAGGTTGTATCTGGTACCACAGGTGGAGATAAAGTGACTTTAAAAGTTGGTAGTATGAGTAAGGCATCTATGCAGCGCATAGCAGATAATGAAGTGATTAAAAGAAGTGCTGCAGGTTATGAAGGTAGCTTTGATACCTGGTTAATTCCTTTTGTAAAGCCTACCTATTCTGCAAGGATAAAAGATGAAGAGTATCCTGATCGTACCGCTTTTTATTATGTAAAGAGTGTAAATACAAATATCTCTGAAGCTGGTGGTAAGCGCACCATCACACCAGGACTAAAATTAAGTTAGTATGGCTGGAGATAATGTGCAAGAGATTAAGCGCTTATTAAAAGAGATTGTTGGTGCTAATCCTAATCTACCAATAAAAGCAACAGTAGTATCTGTACAAGCAGAAACTGTAAAGGTGAAGCTTGAAGGTGGACTGGAACTAACAGATGTAAAGTTAAGCGCTACCATAGACGAAAGTGACAACTATTACAAGCTAACGCCTAAAGTTGGTACTAAAGTTTTACTGATCAGTCTAAGTGGAGATCTTGATAACCTTTGTGTTATTAAAGTAGATGAATTAGAAAAATTTGAGTTTAAACAAAACGGACTGGAGCTGCTATTAGACAGTACCGATAAAAAGGTAAAACTGGCAAATAACAACACAAGTTTAAAAGAGTTGTTTGACGATTTAAAACAGTTGTTATCTCAGTTTAAGGTTTACACTCCAGCTGGTCCAAGTGGTACACCTTTGCCACCAACGATTACAGCATTAGAACAATTAGAAATTAAAGTGGATCAGCTTTTAAAATAGATTTAAAATGGCATTAAATAAAACAGCATTAAAAACCGAGATTGTTGGTATTATGACTGATATGTTGCAAAGAGAAAACACCTCTATTGAAGAGTTTGCAACACGTTTAAGCGATGCTATTGATGACTATGTAAAAGAAGCAGATATTATTTATACCACAGGATTAACAAGTGCTACAGGAGGTGCTGTGACAGGAACGTTTGAAGGTAATTTGGAATAATGAAAGATTACGCAATACAAATAGTAGACAGTGAAGATGATGGTGTCTTAATGGATCTAAAAATAGATGTTGTTAAAGATGCTACTGGATTAATCACAAGTGGTTTGGTTGTAGGTAACACATTACAGCAAAATAAAGCGCTGTTGTTATTGATACACCCTAACGATTTAAAAGACAATCCTACTATTGGAGTTGGTATAGAGGACTTATTGTTGAGTAGTGATTTATTAGAGTACCGACATAAGATTAGAGAGCAGTTTGCTAGAGATGGATTAAAGATTACTAAGCTTGATTTATACAGCTTAGATAAAATAAATATTGAAGCACATTATGAGTAATGTAGTTAAACAAGGACAAAGTTTTGTAGACAAAGTTGTAGAGCTTACAGGAAGCTTTGAAAACGTTGTGGCTATGGCTGTACTTAACAACAAAAGCATTACAGATCATTTAACCATTGGCGAGCAGATTAACGCTTTTCCTGCTACTAATAAACGTGTAGCTTCTTTTTTTAATAAATACAATGAGCCTGCTACAGGATTAACAGTTGCACAAGTAGCAAATGAAGGTAGTGATGGCATTGGAGATATGATTATTGGTACAACATTTATAGTTGAATAATGAGAACATACACAGAAATAAAAAACAGTATTACACAAAGCTTCATCACTAAACCAGAGATAATTGAAAAATATGGGCTAGTTGATGGTCAAACTTTTGAAGCACAATTTAGCCTGGTATCTTTTGAAAATATTTTGTTTAGTGTGATTGCTGGAGTTGTTTACACTTTAGAGGTGTTTTTTGGAGAGCATAAAAAAGAAGTAACAGATCAACTTTATGATCAAAAAAGCGGACGTTTACCATGGTATCGTAGTATGGCTTTAAAGTTTTTATATGGTTTTGATTTGTTACCAGAGTCTGATGAGTTTGATATTGAAGGTGCTACTGCAGAACAAATAGCAGCTGCACAAATTATAAAATATAGCGCAGTAAATAATAGCGAGATACCAGGACAGATTGTTATAAAAATAGCAACTGAAACTAATGATGTTTTATCTCCTGTAACAGCTCAGCAAAAGGAAGCTGTAGAAGCTTACTTTGAGGAGATTAAATGGGCTGGTACTTATGTAACCATTATTAACTACTTACCAGATATGCTGTATTTAAATTTAAAAATACAACGAGATCCTTTAGTGATTAATGAAGACGGTGTAAGCATTTTAAATGGTAACAAGCCAGTAGAAGACGCTATTAAAGAATTTTTAAAAGAGCTGCCATTTAACGGAGAGCTTGTGTTGGCGCATTTAGTAGATAAGTTACAAGCGGTTGAAGGTGTTATTATTCCAACATTACTACAAGCCTCAAGTAGTTGGATAGATGCCACTATTGATGATTATGGAACGCCAACAGTTATAGATATTAAAAGAATACCAGTATCAGGATATTATGAGCCTGCCAACTTTGATAACATAGAATATGTGGTCTAGATTAAACATAGAAACTTTTGGTATAGGCAACTATGTAAAAGCATTACGTCTACCATTACATAAGGCATTTTTAAAGTCATTATTAGCGCCTTTAGTATTGCTTTATGATGATTGGTATAGAATGCGCCAGGATCACTTATATAAACTAAAGCATAATGCACAGATATGCTACTTTCAAAAGAGTTTGAATGATAAGTTTGATAATGAGTTAAGACGCATTTACATAGGTAATGGTAATGCATTTGATCCTGAATACATTTATACACCAGGAGAAGAGCAACCAAGGTTTTTAGGTACTATTTTTTTATACAGCTCTGATGACTATGCCGATACTGGTGTGGATTACATTGTTTATGTGCCTGCAGAAATAGTTGCAGAGCAAATATTTGCATTAAAAGCACACATTGAATTTTATAATGAAGGCGTAAAACGCTACAAAATAGAAGAAATATGAATCATATAAATTTTGATCAAACAGGCGGTTATAGATTAGAAACCGAAAGCTTGTCTAAGCTGCAAACCAACCTAAAGATTTTTGAAGCTTTAGGAGAGATTGTTGGCGAAAAATCAATTATTAAAGGTTGCAATGTTTTAGGTAACACCACAACAGATGGTTATATCTATTATAATGGTGAGCTTTTAGAGTTTGTAGGTGGTCAAACACAAACTAACATCATTATAAAAGAAGAGGTTACTGATTTGCTATTTGAAGACGGTCAACAAAAACCGACTTTTTATAGACGTTATGCCACTTTTGGAACTGGAGCTGCACAAGTACCATGGAGTGAGTTTGTAAGAGCTTATCCTTTAAGATCTGCTTTATATATTGATAAGATTGATATGTATGCAGGAAATCCAACAGAGTTACCTGAAGGTTGGTACTTATGTGATGGTCAAAATGGTACTGTAGATTTAAGAAAGCGTTTTATAGTTGGTTATGATCCAACAGATCCAGACTATGATGCTGTAGGAAATACAGGAGGATCTAAAGAGGTTACACTAACAGAAGCACAGTTGCCTAGCCACAGTCATACTGGTAATACAAGTACATCAGGTGAGCATACACACACAACTCAAAACAGTAATAGTGATGGTGGATCTGGTAAGCCAGCAACAGGAAGTGAGCCACCAGAAGGAACTGGATATCATACAACAAATCCATCAGGTGACCATAACCATAGTTTAAATATAAATGATACAGGTGGTGATCAACCACACGAAAACCGACCACCTTTTTACACATTAGCATTCATACAATTTAAAGGCATATAATATGGCAATAATTAACACAAATAATTTAAAACAGTACTTTTTAACAGGATTAAAACCTACTCAGCAACAATTCTGGAATTTAATTGACTCTTTTAGACACAAGAATGATCCAGTACCAGCATCAGAGGTAAGTGGTTTACAAGGCTTATTAGATCAAAAGTTAGATGCAGAGCTTTATGTAGGAAAACCAATACATAAAAATTATGAAAACATTACTGCTTTAACATCAGATCAAAGCAGTCAAATAGAAGGTTATTTTTACGGTATAGAAGACGCAACAGGATTTCAAAATATAACTAATGGAAGAGTAACAGTAAGTTATAAAGGCACTACAAATGGAGATGAAACTGATTATAATTTAGAATGGAAAGAAACTAGTGGTGAATTAGTTTTAGTTTTCACAGGTCAATCTAATATGAACTGTATCGTTGAAGGTCAAACTGGTGGAGGAGATACAGAAATTAATCCAAACGTAGAAGTTTGGGATGACCAACAAAATGAATGGGTTGTAGCTGATTTAGATTTATATCCTTTTGGTGAACGTGTAAGTGTTGGAGGAAATGATATAAGCGGAAATAATAATATTGCTTTTCATACAGCAAAAAGAATCCAAGAACGTACAGGTAAAAAAATAAAAATATTATTTAAAGCTTTTTCTGGTACATCTATTGATAGTTGGAGGTTAACGAATACAACACATGGTGCATGGGATTTGCTTAGTGGAATTATAACTGATAGTGGTGTAACTAAACTAGATGGTGTTTTTTGGTTTCAAGGAGAAGCAGATAGTAATACAGCAGCGGCTTTAAATGAAAATTACTCTAATAAATTAATAGAATTAATAACACAATTTGAAGACTCTGGAATATCAGTACCAAATTTACCATTTATAGCAGCAGAATTAGATAGTCAGTACAGGTTAAATGATGTTTTTTATCGTTATCCAGAATATTTAAAATACATAAATAAAAAGTATTTTACAGTTATTAAAACAGAAGATTTACCAAGATTAGATACTATACATCTTACAGGGCAATCAATTGTTAGTGCTTCTTATCGTTACGCAGATGCTTTTGGTAGTTTACCTATTCAAATTAATGATGTAACAGATTATTATTCAAAATCCTTAGATACTAATGGTGCTTTTATAGATCCTAATCTAAGATATGTTGAAGTAGATATATCTTCTGCTTCTAAAAATTTCACACTACCAAAATTAGCTTATTATAATAAATTAACTATAAAGGTTATAGGTACAAGTAATTTAAATTTTGCAAGAATAAATACACAGCCAACTGAAACTTACGATGATGGTACTACAACAAAAATTGATTTGTATGGTATTGGTACAGAAGTCACATTAATATCAACAAAAGAAGGTCATAAAGTTGTAGATGAAATCATAAAAGATCAAACTACAAGAGAAATTACAGGCGCTTCAACGGTTACAAATTTAACTTTCACTAAATATTCTCCTAAACATGTAGTTGTTGATGGTAGTGATACAGGTAATGTAAATATTACACTTCCACAGCATGAAGATGCAAAAGAGTTTTATATAGAAAGGGTAGCAGGAACAACTAACAATGTTAATTTATTAAATGCTTCTGGTGCTGAAATTGATAATGGTGGTACATATTTTACTATTCCAGATGGGAATTTAATTAGAGTTTATTATTCTGAAAGCGCATCATTATATCGTTGGCAAACAATTAACAATTAGAAAATTTTTAATCTATAAAAATAAAAAGCCCTCGCCTCTGTAGTTGTAGTTTCTCAGGCGTACAACTAAAGTAAAGGTGCCATAACACCACGACAAGGACAGTAATGTCTTAGTCTATTGGTGTTATGGCACCTTTGTTATTAATAAGCCTGAGAAGGCACAAAAATAGATAAAAAAGAAATATTTACAATGAAAACACCTACTAGTTATTATGGCGGAAAGCAAAACTTAATAAGCACAATACTGCCTTTAATACCAAAGCATACAACCTATACAGAAACCTTTGTAGGTGGTGGTGCTATCTTCTGGGCAAAACCAAAGAGTGAGGTTGAAATAATTAATGATTACAATAGAGAGCTGATTAATTTTTATGAATGTGTGCAAAATGAATTTGTTGAGCTTGAAAAAATGGTAAGAATTAGCCTGCATAGTAGATCCTTACATAACGATGCTACAGTTGTTTATAATAATCCGCATATGTTTAGTAGAATAAAGCGAGCTTGGGCTGTTTGGGTTTTGGCTGCTCAAAGCTTTAGCAGTATGCTAGACGGATCCTTTGGCTACGACAAACAAAAAGGAACTACAAGCCAGAAGATTACTAATAAACGTAATGATTTTACTGTAGATCTATCAATACGAATGCAAAATGTACAGGTTGAGTGTACAGACGCATTAAGAGTTATTAGAAGTAGAGACTATGCAGATGCGTTTCATTATTGTGATCCGCCTTATTTTAATAGTGATTGTGGACATTATGATGGATATACAAAAGAAGACTTTGAAAGCCTTTTAAAAACGCTTAAAAACGTTGAAGGTAAATTTTTATTAAGTAGTTATCCTAGTGACATTTTGAAAGATTATACAAATGATTGCAATTGGAGTGTAATACAGTTAGAGCAACAGGTTAGTGTTGCAAATGGAACTGGTAAGCCTGGAAAGAAAAAAATAGAAGTGCTAACTGCTAATTATGATTTGAGTAATCCTAGAGATAGTTTAACTTTGTTTTAAATTGGTTTTAAATCCTTTTTAAAACTTGATTATTAGATACATATTAACTGCGTAAAATTGTGGGCATTTCGTTTTTAAAAAGTGTGCATTTCGATTTTGCGATTATATTTTGGCTAAATTATTGAAAATAATCCACAACTCAACATGTTAATAAAATGTTAAATTATAGTACTTTGTATTGCATAATACCTTCTTTTAGATATATATTTGCATAAGAAACTATTATATACTTTTAAAATCATGCTTACTAATCACCAAAAAAATCTAGCAACTATAATTCATTTATCGACATTTAGTCGCTTTATTATTCCGTTTGGAAATTTTATTGGGCCAATTGTTTTATGGTTGACAAATAAAGAAAAATCTGATTTTATTGATACACATGGTAAACAGGCTATTAATTTTCAGATTAGTATTTTACTATATACCATGATTTTAGGATTATTATTTGTACCGTTTTTCTTGTTTATTGTGTTTAGTCATTTAGATTTTTTTGAAATTAACACCTTTGACGGTTTACATATTAGTTTAAATGAACCTTCACCTCTATTTATCTTAGGTGGTAGCTTAGGTTTTGTAGCAGTAATTGGATTTATTTTAGAAATCATTTTTATAATAAACGCTAGTATAAAAGCTAAGGATGGCGAATTTTATCAATATCCGTTTAGCATTAATTTTATTAAATAAAACATGAAACAGTTTTTAAAAATCAAGATAGCAAGTTAGCCTGCGTTAGGGATTGAGCAATTGTTGGAGCACATCTTTGATTGCGACTTGCGAAAGCCCGACCCGATAGGGTAACGCCATAAAATAAGAATTATCAATTTCATCAAAAATAATCATCAAAAAATGAACAGTTTAACAATAAATCTCATAAAAATATGAAGATAGAAAATACAAAAGCACAAATGCGAAAAGGTGTGTTAGAATACTGCATACTGTCTGTCTTAAAGGATGAAGACGCTTACGTTGCAGAAATTTTAGACACTTTAAAAGACGCTAAGTTGTTAGTAGTTGAAGGGACAATTTACCCATTATTAACACGACTAAAAAACGCTGGCTTACTAAGCTACCGTTGGGAAGAGTCTACTTCTGGTCCGCCACGTAAATACTACGGACTAACAGAAACTGGACATATCTTTTTAAAAGAATTAACCCAAACTTGGGACGAATTACAAAATGCAGTTAACATAGTAACACAAATTAAATCAACTAAAAAATGAATAAAACAGTCAACATAAATTTAGCAGGTATATTCTTTCATATAGATGAAGATGCATACTTAAAATTACAGCGCTATCTTGAGGCTATAAAACGTTCATTTACTGACTCTCAAGGTCGCGAAGAAATTATATCTGATATTGAGGCTAGGATTTCGGAATTATTTACAGAACGCATGAAGACCGAAAGACAAGTTATTGGTAACAAAGAAGTTGAAGAGGTTATTGCAATTATGGGACAACCTGAAGATTATCTTGTTGATGACGAGATTTTTGAAGACGAACCTTCTAGCAAAACTAAAAACACTTACAGATCTAGCAGTAGTAAAAAACTATACAGAGATACAGACAACTCTTATATTGGTGGTGTATCTGCTGGTTTAGCCCATTACTTTGGTATTGACGCTATTTGGATACGTTTAATCTGGATTTTACTTGTGTTTGGTGCTGGTACTGGTGTATTCTTGTACATTTTACTTTGGATTTTGGTACCTGAAGCTAAAACAACTGCAGAAAAGCTTACCATGACTGGTGAAGCTGTAAATATTAGTAACATTGAAAAAAAAATTCGTGACGGATTTGATAGCGTAAGCGAAAATGTTAAAAATATAGACTTTCAAAAACATGCAGATAAGCTAAAAGAGGGTTTTGAGCATGCGTCGGATAACATTAGTGATTCTGTAAAACGCATACCTACAAATAAAATTAAAGACAATAGTAAATCTTTTTTTGACGGTTTAGGTAATCTTATTAAAGGTGTTTTTAAAATCTTTGCAAAAATCATAGGACTATTTATTGTCTTAGCAACCATAGCTGGTACAATTGCATTAACCGTTGGATTAATTATAGGTTCTTTTTTTGATAGTAATATCCATTTTTTAGACAGCGACTTAATGGAGTTATCTACCACTAGCGGTATGTCTTTTGAGCTATTATCAATCTTAATCTTTATTGTATCAGTAATTCCGCTTATATTTTTATTCTACTTAGGTTTAAAAATATTGATTTCTAACTTAAAACCATTAAGTAACGTTGCTAAGTTTACATTACTAGGTTTATGGCTTTTATCTTTAATAGGACTAATTACTATATCAATTAACCAAGGTCTAAGTTACAGCGAAAAAGCGCCAGTAATTATTAACGAGAAGATTGAAACTATTAAAAGCACAGATACTTTAGTTGTAGCAATGAAAGGTAATGATCATTTTGCTGGAGATTATTATAGACGTTATCATAATTTTAGAACTGGTTTTGATGAAAACGGAGAAAAGGTAACTTTTTCTCAAGACATAAGAGTAAATATTAAATCTACTAGTGATAGTGTTGCAAAAATTAAAGTCTTTAAATCTTCTAGAGGTAGGACTTTTGAAAGTGCAAAAGAACGAGCAAAATCTATTGAATACAATTATAGTGTTAATGATAATAAACTAGAATTAGATAATTATTTTCTAATACCAAACACAGAAGCTAAACGTGATCAAAAAGTAGAAATTACCGTTTACTTGCCAGAAGGAAGCGTAATTTACAACAACCCTAATACAGAAAGTTTTATAAGCTACAGTAGTTTTGATGGCTATTTAAGAGAAAATACAGGTCATTATTTTAAGATAGAACAAAACAATGCAACTTGTTTAGATTGTCCTGAAGACCAAGATGAAGATGAAGATGAAAACGAATTAAAAATTAACGTAGACTTAGATGGAGAAACCTCTAAAATTAAATTTAATGAAGATGGTTTTGAAGCCAAAGGTGAAAACTTAAAAATCAAAATAAACGATACTGTTTTTGATGCAAGTACCAAAAATGTAAAAGTTATTATAGATGATGAAGAAGGTATAAACATCACAAATAATAAAAAAGAATAACCACCAATCAATCAATCAATCAAAAAACATCAATTATGGTCGCATTAATCGAATATATAATTAATACCATTATAGATATTTTAGTCTAAAACAACCATTATTAACCACTAAAAGTAGCTACCATCTCAAACAAAATAAAGTTTGGGATGGTTTTTGTTTATATTTGCCCGTAACAATATTATTATAAAAATGAACAAACCAATACTTTTAGTTTTATGTGTATTAATGTCTACTTTATCTATCGCCCAAGATAAAGTAAAAGGTAGCAGAGTATTATCTACTAACACAACAGATATTAACCCTTTTAACAGACTATTACTAACCGAAGATTTTGAGGTGAAACTGGTAAAAGCCGAAACTGCTGCAGTAAAAATAATAATTGACGAGAACCTGCATGATTACATAAAAATCATCGATAAAGACAGCACACTTACCTTAAAAACAACAGCAAAATTAAGATTTAAAAAACAAGAAATTACCGTATTTTATACAGATGCTTTAAATACTATTGAATTGAAGGAAGAAGCAGAAATATTCTCTGAAAATAGTCTAAAATTTAACGATTTAACTTTAGTTACTTCAGATAACTCTAGAGCTTTTTTAACTGTTGAATGTACAATGATTAAACACATAAATGAAGGTAAAGCACGAAATAAACTAAACATTACTGCAGATAATGTTACTTTAGAGTTAAACGGTGACAGTAAAATTGAAGCATTAATTAATGCCTCAAAAATTGAAGCAGATTTACTAGAAAGTGCAGATGCACAAATAGAAGGAGACGCTAAAGACTTAGACTTAAATGTTGATAATTCTTCTGAATTTAACGGAGAAAAACTTAGCATTAAAGACATAAACATTACAACTCTTAATCGTGCAGAAGCTAAGGTAAATGCCTCTAGTGACCTCAACATAAATGCTTCTGGCACTTCTGAAATTGAAATTTATGGTAGTCCAAAAATCAATATAGAATCTTTTGAAGATAATGCTATTTTAAAGAAGAAGTAATTGTTAAGATTAACGTATAAAAAAAAGGTGTTTAAACAAGTTTAAACACCTTTTTTAGTTTGATAGTTAGTTGATTATTTACTTTTGGCCAAAACTTAAATTAAAATTTATTTCAATTTCATTAGAAACAACTATTAAACCTAAAGCTTTTTTAGGTGCTTCTAGACCAAAATCTGTAATATCCAATTTTAATTTTCCCCATACACAAAGCTCTTCTTCATCTTTAATAGTTACAGGTAAAGTGTAAGATTGTGTTTTACCTGCAATAAAGATTTCAACCTTTGCTGTTACTGTGTTTTCTTTTTTATTGGTTTTATTTATTTCTTTTAAATGAAGTTTAATTTCTGGATAAGTTTCGGTTTTTAAAAGCTTATTAAAATCTTTATTTATAGCCTTACTTCCGCAGTCAAAACATTGATTATCTAACACCAATTTGGCTTGATCAAAGACTAATTTGTTGTCTTTAATTTGATAATAAAGCGGTATTGGATTTTCTATTTGTTTTAAATTAAAATCGCATTTAAAACTGTTAACGTTGGTTTTTCCTTTAATCAACAGTTCGCTTTTTGGTAAGATTACAACCGAGGTATTGTTAACCATAACTTTAGTAAAAGCCAATGTTGAAAAAATAACAAGTATAAAAATTAACTTTTTCATGATTACAATCCTGATTTTTTAAATTTACAAAACAAACCTCAAATTTCATGAGGTCTGTTTTGCAATTTATGTAAATTAAACTAATTCAAAAATATTACAATAATTCTTGTGTATTAGAAGCTAATTGCTGCTTCTACCATTAATCCTTTAAATTCTCCTTCATCATATAATCCTCCTGTAAAACCATCTCCGTCATAAGTTTGGTTTACGTATTCTGCTTTTAGTAAGATGTTTTTAGTCATAAACCATCCAGCTCCTACTTGGAATCTATCTATATTTACATCTCCTCCTACTTCTTCAGAGTCTACTGTGTTATATCTAGCTCCTAAGTACACATTTTCTTTTTCTCCAAAACGATACACTACTTCTCCTGCGTATTGCATTGTGTTTCTTGTATCTGTATCTCCTGAAGATTTACCTGTAGCGCTTTCTACAGTTCCGAAAAACTCTAACCCTTTATACTTAACAAATGGGTTAAACATAATTGCTGTTATACTATTTTTAAAACTTGGTGCAAAACGTCCTGATCTAAAATTATCTGATGTAGCAGATTCTGCTTGCATCACGTTATAATATCTAGATCCTGCACGATCTGCAGAATATAAATATAAGTTTGGTACATATCCTGTGTTATATAAAGATCCTGTTAATCTAAATCTAAAGTCTTCGTTAAACTGTTTGTCGTATCCTAACTTAGCTAAGAAAGAAGCTCCACCAGTCATTCCTGAAGCATTTTCTTCTACAGATTGGTTTAATTTTCCGTTAGAGAAACCTAACATACCGATAAATCCATTTCTTCTATAATAAACTTCTGCACCAACTTCTGTTGTAAATGCATCCATTATTAAATTACCTACAAATGGGTTGTGAATAGATTGAGCATTATCTGTTCTTCTAAAGTGTGCATCACCATAGTTGTTTTCCATATGTCCAATCTTAATTGTAGTGTATTTCATTAAATCACTTAATAGACCTTCATCTATAAAATCTAAGTTATCAATTTGGAAGTAACCACCTTTTACATATGGCTCATTGTGATGTCTAGAAGATAAATAAGTTCTTAAATGCATTCTCACACCTTTAGCTAAAGCTACATCTAAATCTAAGTTTGCTGTTGCAAGGTTAAAGTTGTAACCAATTCCTGCTAATGGTACTGCATCAGAATTGTAATGGTCTAAAGCTTGATATTGTAATGTTGATGCACCACCAATTCTAACTTTTACGTTTTCAAATGTAGATAAAGTATCTTTTGGTGCTTCAAATACATTAATACCGTTTTTATCTGGTTGTCTGTAATTATCTAAGTTTCTGTTTTGCGCAAATACGCTTAATCCTGATAGCATTAAAACTACTATTAATGCATGTTTAAATATTGATTTCATTTTGTTTGGGTTTTTAATTAGTTATTGTTTATTGTAATTTGATATTGAATTTTATTGTTAAGTCGTCACCAGTTTTTATGGTTCCTAGTAATGCTGTTGGTGGTTCTACACCGTAACTGGTCATTTTGATAGATTTTTCTCCTACAATAGACACTTTATTATCTTCTGTTTTTAATTTAAATTTTAAAAGAATTTTTTGAGTGTTTCCTGTAATAGTAAGGTTTCCGTAAGCTTCTACACTATAAGTATTATCACTTACTTTTGTAATGCTTTTTGCGCTTAAATAGTTAAATTTTATTGAAGAATACTTATCTGTTTCTAAAGCTTTGTAAGTGTTTTTGTCCATAGACTTTTTACCACTTTTTAAACTTTCTGAAATGATTTCGACATTTAACTTATTAATGTTTAATGTTTCTTCTGTAACCTCAATTTGTATGTTTCCTTTTACATCTTCTGCATCTACGTGCCAATCGTGTAAACTTGAAGTCCCATAAACTTTTAAGTCTGAGCTTGAATTACTTACTTTATAAGATTGAGAAAAAATTTGTGTTGAAAATGATAGAAAAGTAACTAGCGTTAATAATGTTACTTTTAATTTGATTTGAGAGTTCATAGTAATTTGCTTTAAAATTATATGACAAATATAAGAAGAAACTCCGCCTTATTTTATGACAAATATCAGCATAATTCAAATTTGATATTTAACCAGAAATACTGTTAAAAACCTGAAAAAACTTAATTACTAAAACGTTTTTTATCTTATAAAACCGCATAAAAAAACCGAAGCTGATTTGCTTCGGTTTAACTTTGTAAGTTTTAACTTACTTTATTTAGTAGTTTGTTGCTGTATTAACTTCAAAAGAAGCATCTTTAGACGCTAAGTAACGTTCTGCATCTAATGCTGCCATACAACCTGTTCCTGCAGCTGTTATTGCTTGTCTATATACATGATCTGCAGCATCACCGCTTACAAACACTCCTTCTATATTAGTTTTAGAAGTACCCGGTTTTGCATTTATAATATAACCTGTTTCATCTAAGTCTAAATAATCTTTAAAGATATCTGTGTTAGGTTTATGCCCAATTGCTACAAAAAACCCTGTTGCAGGAATCTCGTGCTTTTCATTGGTTTGGTTATTAAATACTCTAACACCTGTTACAACTTGTCCATCACCTAAAACCTCATCAGTCTCTGTGTTGTATAAAATCTCAATGTTTTCTGTATTCTTTACGCGTTCTGCCATGATTTTAGATGCTCTAAACTCGTCACGTCTTACTAACATGGTTACTTTTTTACAAAGTTTTGATAAGTAATGAGCTTCTTCACAAGCGCTGTCTCCTGCTCCTACAATTACAACTTCTTGGTTACGATAGAAAAATCCATCACAAACTGCACATGCAGAAACACCGCCACCAAGTTTTAGATATTTCTGTTCAGATTCTAAACCTAAATATTTTGCACTTGCTCCTGTTGAAATGATTACTGTTTGACAGTGAATTTCTGTTTCATCATTTACCCAAACTTTATGGATATCTCCAGAAAAATCTACTTTAGTAATCCACCCGTTTCTAATATCTGTTCCAAAACGCTCAGCTTGAGCCTGTAATTGCATCATCATTTCTGGACCTGTAATACCTTCTGGATAACCCGGGAAGTTTTCAACATCATTAGTTGTTGTTAATTGTCCTCCTGGTTGATTTCCTTGGTATAAAACTGGATTCATATTTGCTCTAGCTGCATATATTGCTGCTGTATAACCAGCTGGACCAGAACCTATTATTAAGCATTTAACTTTTTCTATTGTATCTGACATATTAAATTTCATTTTAATCTATAACAAATGTAGTTTTTTTAATAAAAACCTTACCTAGAAGTTATTAAAAGTTATTATCTGCAAATAAATAGAGTTTATATTTTACTGTTTTTAGATTAATTTAAGAGTGATTTTAGCTAATTATTAGTAACTTACGGTAATATGAAAAACTAAAACCAAAATGGGCGTGATAGCAACTAACAAAAACCAAAACATTTTAATTTACAGCTCTGATAATAGTATTGGTAAGCAAGCCATAGCTTATTTAGAGGACAGTAAAAATAAAGTATTTACTATTGACGTGACTAAAACTAAAGTTTCTGGTACGCAATGGTTAGAAATATTTCAAAATCTGAAACTACACCCAAAAGATTTTGTAAATAAAGAACATCCTGATTTTAGCAAAAAATATAATAAAGACGCTAAGTTATCTAAACAAGATTGGATTAAGATTGTTCAAAACAATCCAACCGTTATGACTAATCCTGTACTTATTGTAAAAGATAATTTTTATAAAATCGAAACACCTTCAGATATTAGAAAGTATATAGACAGTACTTCTGAAGAAATTGATGAGAAAAAACATATTTAATTTATATTAAACATAAAAAAAAGGTCTGAAATTATTCAGACCTTTTTTTTGTTTGTGTATCTATTATTAGCTTAAATCTTCTAGAGTTTTAATATTAGATAACCCATTTTCAATAGTTATTTTTTGTTTTTCTAACACATTTTTAGTTGATAATGGTAACGATGTTTCATTTAAAACTTCGTTGTACTCTTCTACTGAAGATTTTTCTCCTCTAATAGCTTCTTCTAACATAGACTCTTCATTATCTGAAGAAAACACCTTTTTTACATCCATCCAAGCTCTATGTGCATCTCCAATTAAACTTCCTCCTTTATCTACCTCTTGATTAAAAGATTTAATTTCTCCTTTTAACTCGTGTCCAAACTCGTAACGCTCTTGTGCTTTTTGATTAAAATAGCTTTTTAAAGAGTTGTTTTCTACGTTTTCTGCAGCTTTTTTAAACCCTTTTTCTGCATCATAAGTTTTTTCTAATAAGTTGTTCAGTTTATTTCCTACTTGTTCTGTGTAAGTTGCCATAATTTTTGATTTTTTGGTTGTTAGTTTTCGGTAATCTCTTTATATAAAGAACCAATGAATAAGACAACGAATAAGAAGAAACAGAGCTTTGCAAAAAAAGCTAAATTTCCTGCTATATTACCAAATCCTAAAATGGCTGCAACAAATGCTAAAAATATAAAGAGTACGGTCCAACGTAACATATTATATATGATTAATTAATAGATCTGACTTTCAAATCTTGTAATAAAGATAAAGATTTAACCAGACACAAACACACTGTTTAACAAGGGTTTAATCTAAGTTTAACTGCTATTAACAGTAAAAATTATTTTTTAAGAATGTGTTAAGAATGGAATAAAAAAAAGCGCTTAATGCGCTTTTTATAAATAAGGTTTAAAATATTATTCTTTATCTAATTATCTTTTTGATTAGCATCATAACTCCTACTTTAGAAGCCATTTTAAAACCTGTTTGTAACCACGTGTAGGGTTGCAAAGTTTCTTTAAAATCACTTTTTACAACTTTAAGCTCTTCCCATGCAATTTGCTTTTCTAATTGCAGCCTTCTTAGATCTCTTTTAATATCTTCTTGTGTTCTATATTGCTTCATAATTAGTCAAAAAAGGTTTTAGAAAGTGATGCAATGACTTTATTATTAATGTGACTTCTAAAAGTATAAAACAATACAGAAATTAGTATAAATATTGCACCAACTATTAGATAACCTAATGAAACGCTATCTAAAGCTTTACCTATACCTATTGCTGCGGAAATTGCTAAAAACAAAAGTCCAACCAAAATAAAAGCACCAACTACAACAGCTTTTACCAACAAACTTACAGAAGATGTAAGTTGTTGGAATATTTTAAGCTTGTAGTACTCATGAGATTTTTTTAAAAACTCTTCGCCTTTATCTACCGCTTGACTTGAAGTTTGGTTAATTTGATCAAATACAGACATTATTACTTCTGTAATTTTTTGTTTCTTTCTTTAAGATCTTTAAGTTTTCTTTCTAAAGTAGTAATTACATCATCAGCTTTGTAACTAGCATCAGACACGACACTTTCTAATTGTGCATCTAGCGTTGCTTTTTTGGTAGTTAAAGAGTTTGCTACTTGCTCTTTTAAGTCCATTGCACTTGTTGCAATATTGTCTTTAGTTGCAATAGCTTCGTCTCTTAATTTTTTTCTTGTATTACTTCCTTTATCTGGTGCAAAAAGGATACCTAATGTTGCTCCAATTGCTCCTCCTAGTAATAGTCCTAATGCAGAATTTGTGTTGTTACTCATAATTAATTTTTTTTGATTGTTAATATTAATGTGAAGTGAAGCATCATTGGTTTAACGCTTCTATTCAAAATTAATAAGTATTTATTGAAATATTCTTAATAAAAAATTAAATTAATTGATAAAAATTTGTTAAAACAGATTTTTACAAATCTAATTTTGCGAATAATTCATAGTTTTAACATAAACAATCACTACTATGAAAAACTCAATTATAACATCAAACCCTTACAATCAAAAAGAATTAAAAACCTATAATTATCATACCGATAATGAAGTTGAAATAATCTTAAATAACGCACAAAACGCTTTTGAAGATTGGAAAGAAAAAGAAATTAAAGACCGTACAAAACTTTTAAAAAATCTAGCTAACCTTTTAGAAGACAAAAAAGAAACGTATGCAAAGCTAATGACTGAAGAAATGGGTAAACCAATCTCTCAAAGCATTGCCGAAATTGAAAAATGCGCTTGGCTGTGCGACTTTTATATTACCAATGCAGAAGATTTTTTATCCGATAATATTATTGAAACAGACGCACATGAAAGTTTTATAAGTTACGACCCATTAGGAACAATTCTCGCTGTAATGCCTTGGAATTATCCATTTTGGCAAGTTATGCGTTTTGCTGTTCCGTCATTAACTGCTGGTAACGTCGGACTTTTAAAACACGCCTCAAACGTCACTGGTACAGCGCTAGCCATTCAGGATGTATTTGAAGAAGCTGGCTATCCTAAAGGCTGTTTTCAAACCTTATTAGTTAATCACGACCAAATCGAAACTATTGTAGAAAACGACATTGTTAAAGCAGTAACATTAACAGGTAGTGAAGCTGCAGGAAGAAGTATTGCTGCTATTGCTGGTAAAAATCTTAAAAAAACAGTGTTAGAATTAGGCGGAAATAACGCTTGTGTTGTTTTTGATGATGCCAACTTAGATAAATATATGGACACAATGGTCAAAGCGAGAATGCAAAATACAGGTCAAAGTTGTATTGCTGCCAAACGTTTTATTGTTTCAGAAAAAATTTATGACCAATTTCTAAACAGCTTTACCAAAGAAGTGTCTAAGTTGACTTCTGGAAATCCTGAAGATGATAATACGTTTATCGGAGTTATGGCAAGAGAAGATTTAGCTGAAGAATTAGAAAAACAAGTTAATGATTCAGTAAAATTAGGAGCTAAAGTAACCTTAGGTAATAAACGTTATAAAGCCTACTATGAGCCAACAATTATTACTGAAGTGACCGAAGATATGCCTGTTTTTAAAGAAGAAACCTTTGGTCCTGTTGCAGCAGTAATAAAAGCAAAAGATAATAATCATGCTATTCAATTAGCTACAAATTCAAGATTTGGATTAGGCACAATGATTTTCACAGAAAATTTAGATGAAGCTTATAATCAAATTGCAAACATTCCTGATGGTGCATTATTTATTAATGACATGGTGAAATCTGACCCGAGATTACCTTTTGGAGGCACAAAAGCATCTGGTTACGGAAGAGAACTTTCTAAAGAAGGTATATTAGAATTTGTAAATATTAAAACAGTATATATTAACCAATAAAAATTAAACTATGAATTTTATAAAAGAAGAAGACGAAAAAAGAAACGATTACATTTTACAAAAAGACAAAACCACAAAAGGAGTTACTAAGTTTGTAATCTTAGCTTTAGCAATATGTGTTATCGGAGTTGTAGCTTCAGGTTTATATTTTAAATGGTTTTAAACTATAAATTCAATATGATTTTTGAATTCGATAATCAAACAAAATAAAAAAGCCTGAATGCAATATTCAGGCTTTAATTTGTCGGGGTGGCAGGATTATACCCTTTCCCCATAATATTATATATATCAATCAGTTACAGATTCCGGAACCAAACTGTTAGCCGATTTGTTGACGATATTATAAATGAACTTAAAGTAAAATGCTTTACTTTCTGATGGTGCAAATATATAATTTGTATTATTTCAAACCAACATAAAAAGTCATTTATTTTATGACTCTTAATACTGCTTCAAATTTGGTTCATTATGCCTTATCATTTCTACTAAATATCTTTAAGTTAATCATTCTGGAAACACATTAAATCGAGTAATCAACTATTTCATTATAGGTCTTTTAAGTGATGAACTTCTATAGAAAAATTTGAGGTAGAGAGTATTCATACAATATTACCGAAATATAAACGTCGCAAAATATTTTTCGGAAAAGGGACGGCATAAAGCCATCGCTTCTTCCCTCGCTTATTTATTCCGTTTCCTTTCCACTCTAAAATTTTGTCTTCCGTTTGGGTTTTGCTCAAATATTGTTTAATCTAAAATCATTTAATTATGGAAACAAAAGTAAAATCAAACGGAACAGCAAAAAAAGTAAATGCAACCGTTAAAAAGGAAGTTCAAAAGAAGTTGACCGAGGAAGCTATCGGAAAAGCTGTTACACCGGAAAAGCTCGTGGTAGCCAAAAAACCAGAGATTAATTTGGATGACAGAATTCAAAAGTTTGAAAAATTGAGAGGTTTGGCCAATCAACGTGAACGGTTGACGGAAACATTGAACGAGCTTACCAAGTTCAATTACAATCAGGATGGTTCGAGTTCCTTCCATATAAGGGACTCACGTAATCTGGAATTCAAGACGACCAACACGAATTTAATCAAGTTGGTAACTACACATTTACAGTCCACTTTGGAACAACGTAAATCAGAGATTGAAGAACAGATTCTAAAATTTGAACTTTAATGAAGCTAATGTCTTCAAATGTGAAAGCCTGCTCGCAAGAGTAGGCTTTCTTTTTTTAATCATATCTGTCTTCAGACAGGTCTAAAATCAAATATTATGTATTTAAATCGTTTACAACAAGATGAAATTTTCGTTTCAAATGAAATGAAATCGTTAAAAATTATTACTGGTATGGAGTCTCGAAGAGGACTTGAAAATGCCGTTATTTCCAATGACAAAATTGTGAATGTGGTCTCGAACAGTTATGGCCATATTCCAAATGAATTGTTTTTCAAAAAAGCCGAACAGCTATTACTGGATGCCAATCTGAAATATCATAAACGCACGATTAACAGAAATGACAGGTCTTTCATTGCCGACTTTATAATCGAGGACCATAATCAGTTTTCGTTGAAGAATGAACAGGATAAGATATTACCGATGTTGCGTTTCAAAAATTCCTATGACGGAAGCGAAAAGACTTCCGGGCATTTTGGATTTTATAGAGAAGTATGCACCAATGGCTTGCACGTTGCTCAATCAGAAATAGCATTTTCAATAAAGCACAGCAAAAACAATACAGATTTAATAATGCCGAAATTGAATTTTCTATTCGAGAAGTTCTTGGATAACGAATACTACGAAATCACAAGAAAATTCAGGGAAATGGAAGAAATCGTACTTATCGACACCAAAGCATTCGTAAAGGAAATATTGGAAAAAACGAAACTGTTCCGATATGAATGTAGCGACAAAAACGATAATCCTTCAAAGAAATCCAGGGAATTATTGGATATGATAGCCGAAGAAGGACACGATTATTATAAAACGCCCACATTATGGGATGGGTATAACGCCTTTAATTGGATGCTTCACAATACCTTGAAAAAAACTTTTTCGCAACAGGAAAAATTTGATAAGATATTGTTTGATGAAATATATGCAATGGTTTAAAGAAACATTATAAAAAGGTTCATCCAGTACCTTAAACTGGATTTTCACCTTTTCTAAAAGAGATTGAAGTACTCTAAATTTTCACAAATAAGAAATAATGGTATCTTTGTACCTAATGCAAAAACCAAATAAAATAGCGGCATTTTTCTTTTTAGGCTTGTTTAGCCTAATGATGCTGCATCAGGTTTTTCCGCATTTGCACCATCAACACGAGGACGCTCATTCCCATTCAGATATTGCCCATACTGGCGAACATCATCATCACGATGATGATTCCCACGAAGAAGAATCCCCTTATGGGTTTTTTGGGTTCGTTATGGATATGCACATCCATTCCACGGTATCCAGCGATATAGTCTTACTTGAAAGGAATACAATCGAGCAACAAACCGTTGTTGAAAAGGATGTTGCAAAAAGTTCTTTTGAAACCCAAAATATCTTCTTAATTGATTACAGGCAAAATAGTAAATCGCCTGTCTATCATCCACCCAATAAATACTTTAATCCCTACCTCTCTTCCCTCGACTCACGAGGCCCACCATCTTTAGGTTAATCGTTTAGGACTACGGTATCGCTACGGTACTGTTTCCTTTTATAAATGTAGACCTGTCAGCCGACAGGTAAGATTAAACCTAAAATTTCACACAATGAATAAACACATCGTGTCCGCAATTTGCGGATGCCTGTTCTTTGTTAGTGGTTTCTCACAGGATAAAAATATAGAGCAACTACTTAATGAAATAGAACAGAATAACACGGAGTTAAAAGGCTATCAATCATTCATTGAAAGTCAGCAACTCGAAAACAGGAGCAACAATAATTTGCCCGACCCACAGCTTTCTGGCTTTTATTTGCCATTTGGCGACAATAGAACTGGAGATTATACCGAATATCAACTATCGCAATCTTTTGAATTCCCAACGGTATATGCTGCTCGTGGCAAATGGAACGAGTCTAAATCGCAACAGTTAGCATCAGCCTATGCTAACAAGAGACAGGAAGTCTTGTTGAAAGCGAAGAACACGCTTTTGGAACTTGCTTACTTGCAAAAACAAAAAACTGTTGAAGCAGAAAGAAAAACCCAGAGCAAGCAGGTTTTTGACCAAATCCAAAAACTTTTTGATACCGAGCAAGTAGGCATTTTAGATTTGAATAAAGCGAAAATTGCTTGGATTCAAGAGCAGTTTGCCGTGGAACAGATTGAAACCGAAATTCAAATTTTGCTGTCAAAACTCAAAACGTTGAACGGCGGTAATGAAATTAGTGGCATTTCGACAGGACTTGCATTGCCTATTGAAGTTGGTGCGGAGGAAAGTCTTTGGCAGGAAAAATTATCAAATGACCCTTTACTGCAAGAATTAAAGGCTATTGAGACATCTTCACTTCAAAAAGTAAAACTGGAAAAAAACAAAGTACTACCAAACGTAGCACTTGGCTACAATTATCAAGGCGTTAGCGGTAGTCATTATTCTGGTTTTTATGGCGGTGTCTCGATTCCCCTTTGGAATAGCAAGAACAAAGTAAAAGCTGCCGAAGCCAATTATGAGTATCAGCAGTCCAATACGCAAGTAATTAGCACTTCGCTTTACACACAGTTTCAGGAAACTTATAATCGATACGAATTGATGCTCAAAAAATACAATGAGTATCAAACAACAATGGGCAATTTAGAAAGTGAGGATTTACTTTTTAAAGCCTATATGTTGGGCGAGTATTCGTTTATGGATTACTATGTAGAACTTCAGTTTTACAGAAATGCTTCAGATAAAATGTTGCAAATGGAAAAGGAACTGCAACTGCTTCAAGCACAATTATTAAAACATCAATTATAAATTTTAAACATACAATTATGAGGATTTCCAAAATAATATTCGCAATTCTAACAGTTTCAATTTTCACAATGACATCTTGTAGAGATACGAAATCAAAAACAGAAACCACTGAAGAACACGGTCACGACCACGATGCAGACGGCAACCATATGGGCGATGAAACCATAGAGCAAGAAGAGTTTCAAGTAGAAAAAGATTCTATGGAAATGAAAACGGATAGCCATACCCACGATGAGGGGAAGGAACACCAAGACCACTAAAAAACAAATAGATATAACAGATGAAATATATACTCATAGTGCTTGCCTTTTTGGCAATGTCTTGTAACAACAAGGCAGAAGACGCACACGCACACAATCCCGATGGTAGCCACGAAGGAGAAGAAATTCCACGCTTGGACCACACCATTTGGACAAACAAAACAGAATTATTCGTAGAATTCCCTGCTTTAATAGTAGGCAGTCCAAGCAGGCTTGCAGCCCACTTTACGGTGTTGGACAAGCATCAGCCCGTTCGCGAAGGTTCGGTTACGCTTAGTTTGATTAAGGGCGATAAAGGCATTCGCAATATCGCAGATGCACCTTCATCACCAGGCATATTCTCGCCTACCATTCAACCAAAAGAAGCTGGTAGTTACCAACTTGTTTTTGAATTGAAAACGCCAGACTATTCAGATAAAATAACGATTGACGATGTTACGGTCTATAGTAATGCAGATGAAGCCATAATGGCATTGGGTACTGCCGAAGATGATGGAAGTATCTCGTTCTTAAAAGAGCAGGCTTGGAAAATCGATTTTCAAACCGCACCTGTCGTTACGGGTAAAATTTACGATGTTATCAATACGTCCGGTGTTTGGATGCCATCGCCAGGTTCTACAAAGTCCTTGGCGGCAAAATCCAATGGTGTGGTAGATTTTAAAGTAAATAACCTAACCGAAGGTACAGCGGTAAAACAGGGTCAGTTGTTGATGAGCTTGAACAGTCAAGGTTTGGCATCCAATAATTTAAGTACGGATATCGCTTCCGCGAAAGCGACATTCCAACAGGCCAAATCGGAATATGAAAGGAAGAAAGAGCTATACGAATCCAAAATAGTCCCGAAATCTGAATTTGAAAAAGTAGAGAGCAGTTTCGAGATAGCCAAAGCCAACTATCAATCATTGGTGTCTGGTGTCTCGGGCGGAAGCAAACAAATACGTGCACCTTTTGATGGTTTTATCAAATCCATAACTGTTTCAAATGGCGATTATGTAGAACAAGGTGTTACACTTGTAACCGTTGGGACGCATCAATCCAGAGTTTTAAAAGCGCAGTTAGCACCCAACTACGGACTTACGATGGGTAATTTACAAGGTATATGGTATCAGGATAATGATAACCAATGGAAAGACGTAACTGATGCCGAGGGCAAAATCCTTTCGATTGGTAAGGACGTGGAACGTGAAAATCCTTTGATTTCTGTTTTTACAGAAGTCAATGCCACCGTCGATATGCCAATAGGAAGTCTAACACCTGTTCAGATAGCGATGGGAAATGCAACACAGAACACAATGATTCCTGTGAATGCTCTCTTGGAAGACTATGGAAGCTATTCCGTTATCGTTCAACTATCAGGCGAAAGTTTTGAAAGACGACCTGTTAAGCTTGGAAAGCGCAATGGCGAAAATGTAGAGATACTGGAAGGTCTGCAAGTTGGCGAAGTGGTAGTAACTACAGGAGCATATCAAGTTAAAATGGCTTCAATGTCGGGTTCAACACCTGCACACGGTCACGAACATTAAAAACGAAGAGAAATGTTAAACAAAATATTATCAATTTCACTTCAAAACAGATTGCTCATACTATTGGGAGCGGTTGCATTGAGTGTGTTGGGCGTGTATTATGCACGTACAATGAACGTCGATGTATTCCCAGACCTTACAGCACCAACGGTAACAATCCTTACCGAAGCGCACGGAATGGAATCTGAAGAAGTAGAAAAATTAGTGACCTATCAACTGGAAACTGCCTTAAACGGTTCGCCCAATGTGAGACGCATCCGTTCGTCATCGGCAGCGGGAGTTTCCATTGTTTGGATAGAATTTGAGTGGGGAACCGATATTTATCGGGCACGACAAATTGTAAGTGAACGTATTCCAATGGTACGGGAAAATCTACCCGAAGGAATTGGAGCACCAACAATGGCACCTATTTCATCCATTATGGGCGAAATAATGCTCTTGGGAGTGACATCGGATAGTCTTTCGCCAATGGAACTGCGAACCTTATCCGACTGGACCATCAGGCCTCGTATAAAAGCCATTGGCGGTATTGCAAACGTGGTGGTTATTGGTGGCGATTACAAACAATATCAAGTATTTGCCAATCCCGAAAAGATGAAGTATTACGACGTGAGCCTCTCAGAATTGGTAGAACACGTTAAGGAAGCAAATCAAAATGCGCCCGGTGGTGTCATCAATCAATATGGCAATCAGTACATCATTAAGGGAAGTGGTAGGGCGTATGCGCTGGAAGACTTACAGGAAGCGGTTCTAAAGGAAGTGAATGGTCAAACCATCAAGATTAAAGACGTTGCAACCGTACAAATTGGTGCAGCTGATAAAATTGGCGATGGTTCATTAAACGCAAATCCCGCTGTGATTCTTACTATTTCTAAACAGCCCGATGTGAATACATTGGAGTTGACAGACCGACTGGATGAAGCCATTGCCGATTTGCAAAAAACCCTGCCCAAAGGTGTCAACATCAAAAGTCAAATCTTTAGGCAGTCTGATTTCATAGATGCTTCTATAAGTAATCTAAATATGACTCTTTTAGAAGGTGCGTTCTTTGTAATGATTATCCTTTTCATTTTTCTGATGAACTGGAGGACTACCGTTATTTCCTTGCTGGCTATCCCAATTTCTTTATTGGTGTCCATCATCATTTTAAAATGGCTGGGTTACACTATAAACACAATGAGTTTGGGTGGTATGGCCATTGCGATAGGTGCGTTGGTAGATGATGCCATCATCGATGTGGAAAATGTATATAAACGCTTGCGGGAAAATATCAGAAAACCGAAAGCGGAGCGGGAATCGACCATAAAAGTAGTGCGTGACGCTTCAGTAGAGATTAGAAGTTCCATCATTATTGCAACCTTAATTATCATCGTATCATTTGTTCCCTTGTTCTTTTTAAGCGGAATGGAAGGTCGATTATTGCAACCGCTGGGCATAGCCTTTGTGACCTCGGTATTGACCTCATTGGTAGTTGCCGTGACGGTCACGCCCATTCTGTGTTCCTATTTACTGGACAATGAAAAGCTTTTGAACAAGCAAGCTGAAGGTACACGTGTGGAGCGATGGTTACAAAAGCATTATGGCAACCTTTTGGAACGTGCAACACGAATTCCCAAAACCATTATTGGCCTAACTGTGATTGCCTTTCTGTTAAGTCTTTTAGTGGTCACACAGTTGGGAAGGAGTTTTCTTCCTGAATTTAACGAGGGTTCTTTAGTAATAAGTGTAGTCGGTCCACCGGGAATGTCCTTGGAAGAAAGTAATAAGACTGGAAAGTTAATAGAGACCATTTTATTGGATATGCCCGAAGTAGAGGTCGTTACTCGAAGACAAGGACGTGCCGAACTGGACGAACACGCGCAAGGTGTGAATGCTTCGGAAATCGATGTGCCCTTTGTTCTCGAAGACAAAACCAAAGAAGAATTCTTTGAAGAAGTCCGAAATAAATTGAGCATCGCACCTGGTGTTAATATCACATTAGGACAACCTATCGCACACCGAATTGACCATATGCTTTCGGGTACACGTGCCAATATTGCAATCAAGATATTTGGTTCAGATTTACAACGTTTGTTTGAAGTTGGTAAAAGCATAGAGCAGAACATTAAGGATATAGATGGACTGGCTGACGTTGCAGTTGACCAGCAAATTGAAGTGCCTCAAATTCGTATTAAACCCAAGCGCCAGATTCTCTCGGCATATGGTATGACGGTTGGTAATTTGATGGAACAAGTAGATATCGCTTTTGCAGGAGAAGAAGTGGGCGAGATTTATGAAGGACAGCAATACTTTGATTTGGTAGTGCGCTATGAAAAACCGTTTCGGGATGATATTGAGAATATCAATAAAACCTTGATTAGTTTACCGAAAGGTGGACAAACTACGTTGGGCGAATTGGCAACAGTTCAATCGGTAAGTAGTCCAAACACTATCAATCGTGAAGATGTACAACGAAAAATTGTGGTCGCTGCCAATGTTCAAGGTAGGGATTTACGTGGTGCAGTAAACGAAATAAAGGAAGTCGTCGCCAATAACGTGAATATGCCAGAAGGCTACCGTGTACAATATGGCGGACAGTTTGAAAGTGAGTCCAAAGCATCACAATTGCTTTTGATAACAGCCATCATCGCGATAGCCATCATTTTCCTGTTGTTGTATTATGAATTTAAGGTCATAAAACTGGCGTTCGTAGTTTTAATCAATTTACCTCTGGCATTGATTGGTGGTATCTTGATTGTGTACTTTACATCAGGTATTATCAGTATCGCTGCGACCATTGGATTTATTAGTCTTTTTGGAATAGCAACCCGTAATGGAATTTTATTGGTTTCTCGTTATGAAGATTTACGAAAAGAAGGAATCCAAGGCTTTCAATTGATAAAGAAAGGAGCTTTGGATAGATTAAATCCAATCTTAATGACAGCCTTTACAACAGGATTAGCATTAATTCCATTAGCCTTAAAAGGTGGCGAACCGGGTAGTGAAATACAAAGCCCGATGGCGGTTGTAATTTTAGGTGGTTTGTTGTCAGCTACGATATTGAATTTGGTGGTAATTCCTTGTGTGTATCAATTAGTTCTGAAAAAAGAAAAATAGTAAATTGATTATAACTGTAAAACCTTCTTACTCTGGTAGGGAGGTTTTTTATGCCATTAGATTTATAATCCCATTCAGCACATTCCCCTACATTCCGCGAAAGCTTCATTCCGGGAAAAGCGCTTCACTCAAAAAAGGTCTTGGACACAACTTCAAAGATTCCGATTTCCATTCCACTTGCCTACTCATTCCCGAGAAAATTCGGGAAGTGGTCAAACTCTATTCCAATCTACATCTTTAAAGTCAAGTCCGCTTTAAATCCTACTTCAAAAGAATAATTTGGTTCTATAATCCGTTCAGCACTTTCCCGCTACATTTCGCAAAAAGCTACATTTCGGGCAAAGAGCTTCTCTATAAAAAATCTTGGACCCAATTCCCGTTTTTGGTTTTCCATTCCGCTTCCCCTTCCCGCTTCGCTGGGAAGGAACGCTACATTCCCAAACCAAAACCGTGAATCCAGTCCGCTTGTAATCGGAAAGTCAAAGCCTCGATTTTCTTAACAGAATTAACGGCAAAGCCTACTTTGGTCTTTACTCGATAATTCTTAAAAACCGAACCTTTGCCTCACACATTTTAAGGGGTTTATAATAGATGAAGCCTTTATTGTTTTTCGGGACAGCGAAAAACAGGTATGGCATAACCAATTCTAAAATAAAGCCATTTGCTCTGTTCGCTTAACTGTCGGTACGCTCTCGTCACAAATGGCTTTATAAGAATTGCTAATACCATTATGGAACTTGTCAAGACTGTACAAGTTTTAGGCAAAAATAAGGTTTCTACTTCCTTGAAAATCCAAGGATTTTACTACGTCGCAAACACACCTGATTTATTCCCTAAAAGTCTTGACAAAACCCACTTCATCCATTGTGCGGAGCACGAAAGAAATCATACAAACACCCCTTAAAATTTAATTCAGTTTAAATCAAAAAGGGAAATATTAATCTTTTAAATCTTTTATTATGAGTACTATTAAAAATCACGTACAGTTAATTGGAAATGTTGGGCAAGAACCAACTATTACGAACCTTGAAAGCGGTAAGAAAGTAGCCCGTTTATCATTGGCAACCAATGAATACTACAAAAACGGCAAGGGCGAAAAGCAAACGGATACCAATTGGCACACCGTTGTCGCTTGGGGCAAAACTGCTGAAATTATCGAAAAGTATGCCGAAAAGGGCAAAGAAATCGGAGTTGTTGGAAAACTAAAGACCCGAACCTATACCACGGACGATGGCAATCAACGCTATGTTACCGAAGTGATAGCCGATGAAATCCTATTATTAGGTAGTAAGTAAAAAGTAAAGAGGGCACTAATACCAGTTTTCAATTAGTTTGTGCCCTCTTCTTTTCATCATTAATTCTAAAAAGATATAACAATGAAAGCACAAGTTAACGAAATAAAAGAAGGATTGCAACATTTTCACGGTTCTGAAATGTTCTATCAAATCCCATTAATACGCACCCGATTTACAAACGGACTGAAATATTTAGCCAACGTAGCAGAGTGTTTTTGGCTCATTACCGATGTTTCAGTAATCGCCAAAAGTTTGCTAAACCGAAGCCATTTTATAACAATAGATTTTAAAAGGCTATCGGAAGAGGAACAGGATTATACAGGCTATGAAGCTGAAATAATTTACAGCGATGGAAATGGGAATATATTTGAAATACACCGATACAATTTTACCGATTTTCCTTTGGATGAACTACGGTTGTATTTTGTGGATAATACGTTGATGCTTACAAGCGAATATTAAAAAGTAAGGCTATGATTTATCTAAATTATAACAACCTCGATGACGAAACCCAACAACATCTACTTTCCGTTTCAAAAGAAGATATAGAAAGCAAATTTGGGAACGACCTTAAAGCCTACGCCAATGAACATCATATGGATTATGATAAGATATTGGACGAAGAAGCGATAAAAAATCTATATTCATATCAGTACGTTTTTAACATCTAAAATAAAAACAAGAATTAAGACCTTTGAACTTTCAGAGGTCTTTTTTTGTGCTTTACTTTTTTCAAATTTACAAGAGCCAATATTCAAAAACTCGACGTCTTAAATTTACTTTTTTATAAAAATCCTATTTTTTGGTATCAAAACTAACCATTTGGAAACAATCTGTATTTCAATATTATATCTAAATAGAATATCTTTAAAAGACTGTTAGCAGTATCAATTTAAAGTATCGTTATCCCATTTTGATTTGACTTTCGCCGATAATGATACCCATCAAAAATTAAACATATCGGAATTTTTTATTCCGAAAAAAAGCAACTGACTTTTCAGTCAGGTTGTTTGAAAAATTTTGTCCCTGCGGGACGAATTTGAGAAGCAAGAGGGTAACACGCCAAGGCGATGTTAACGATTGGTTTTTAGTTGTAATTATTTGATATTCAAATAATTACTGGTTATATAAAATAGAGAAATAACAAAGTTTTACAGTAAATCCTTTTGAAACCCCTATAAAACGGCAATTTTTTACAGTAAATGAGTTCAAATCATCAAAAGAAATACAGTTTTTCTGCCATTAGTATTAAACCTAAAGTGGCAACTCGCTTTCGGAAATTTTCCAAGGAAATTACCCATTCACATACTGATACGTTGGAAGCAATGATGAACTTTTTCGATTTGAACGAGCTATCCCCAAATGAATCTTTGGGTGCAAATATGAAGACTTTAGAGAATAGCTTAAAAAAACGAATCAATGCACTTGTAGCCATTATTAGGGATATTGAAAAAAACCAGACCAAACCCACCAATGCAATGTTGGAACTGCTCTTTCAGGAGAATCCAAAAGAGGAAGAAGCACAAGAAGAATTATTTGAATTTGAACAACAGGAATTGATTACAGAAAATGAGGAACTGAATCATTATCGAAATCGGTACGAAGAAGTTCAACAACAATTCCATTCCGTAAAATATGATTTAGAAAAAATCATTGATAAGACCACTTATGTTAAAAGCAGTTTTGGAGGTGGCTATTTAAAACTGGATTTAAGCAAAGATGAATTTGAAAACATTAAACAAAAATTATAATGTATATCACAGTAACCAAACAGACATTAGATGGCAATTATGCACAGAGCGTTTCCGATTTTGTCGCTTATCTCGAAAAAGAAAACGATGACAAATCCATTGATGAAATGGAACATTTTTTCAATCAGTATGGCGAAGAAATATCAGGTAAGGAAGTCATTAAAGAAATTGACGGAAATACGGCTAAACTCAAAAAGACCGAACCAAAGTTTTATTCCATTACAGTCAATCCGAGTGCTTATGAATTGAAGCGATTGCAAAATCATTCCGAGGAACTGAAAAAGTACACCCGAGAATTGATGAAAGAGTACGCTAAATCTTTTAATCGGGAAATAAACGGACGAGCTGTTACTGTAGATGACATTATATACTATGCCAAAATTGAGCATCAGCGTACGTATAAGGGAACGGATAGGAAAATTCAGGAGAACCAACCTTATGCCACCAAGATACTTCAAATTAAGAACGATATCCGGAAAATTAAAAGTGGCGAATTAGAAGGCAACATCAAAAAATTACAGCAAACGATGTCCCGATTGGAAAAAGAAGCACCACATCAACAAGATGGAAAACGCATTGTTAGAGGGATGCCTAAAGAAGGCTCTCAAAGCCATATCCATATTATTGTGAGCAGAAAGGATATGTCCAATAAATACAGTTTGTCCCCTGGTAGCAAGTACAAAGCTTCGGAAACCGTTTTTAATGGCAAACCTGTAAAACGTGGTTTTGATAGGGACAAATTCTTTAAGGCTTCTGAAAAAACGTTTGACACTCTATTTCAATACAAACGAAACTATGTTGAAACTTATAAGGCACGTAAAACATTCCTGAAAAATCCAAAGTTGTATTTCTCAATTCTTTCGGGATTGCCAACCAATGAAAAGGCAACTGCCTATAAAATACTTGCCAAATCTGGTGTACCCATAATGAATATTCCAACAAACAAAGTACAGTTGGCATTAAAGATAATCAACAAGTTAAAAAAAGGGATTGACCGAGCAATACAGTCGGGTTCTATTGGGATATGAGTATGTCAATACCACATATCATCCTTTTTATTGTTGTTCCGGTATTGTTTGTCAGTACAGTTTTATATGTGTTTCTTCATCAAGAAGAGCCCAAAAACGGAGATAAGAAATATCAGGTACGCTTTAAACTTCGTCGTGGAAAATTTCAAATCGAAAATATCAAGCGAGGTGCATCGATTATTGGCTCTGCGGGAAGCGGTAAAACAGAAAGTGTTATCTATAATTTTTTACAGCATTTTAGTACCCATCAATTTTGTGGTATCATACACGATTACAAGGATTTTGAACTTACCGAAATTGCCTACCCATTATTTAAAGAAAAGGATATTAAATTCTATACCATAGCTTTTGACCAAATCCATTATTGTGTAAACCCAATTACCCCAAGATATTTGCCCAATGAGGAAAGTGTGAATGAATTATCCAAGGTACTCATTGAAAATCTTTTGGAGTTCAACGAATCCAGTACAAACAGTACCACAAAATTCTTCAGTGATGCTGTTGAAGGTTTGATGGGTGGAATGATTTGGAAACTAAAAACGTCCTATCCTCAATATTGCACCCTGCCCCATTTGATTGCTATTTTTCAATCGATGACTACCAAACAGTTGGTTACTTTTGTGAGCTCAAATATCACTTCCCGAAGTATGGCAAGTGCTTTTATCAACGGAATGGATTCTGACAAACAAACGGCAGGTGTGAAAAGCACATTGGCCAATGCCTTTAAAAAGATAGGTTCACAACAGTTGTTTATGGCTTTGTCAAAAGATGAAGTACCATTGAATATCAACAGCAAGGACAATCCTGCTGTTATCTGCATCGTGAACCATCCCAAATATGAATCAGCTTACTCGCCTATCATCGCTGCAATTATGCACACAGTCATCAAGCAAATGAGCGTGAGAGGTCAACAGTCGTCATTTTTAATGATGGAAGAAGCCCCAACCATAAAGCTGCTTAATATGCACCGCATTCCCGCAACTTTAAGAAGCTATGATATTGCCACAATTTACGTGATGCAGGATAAAATTCAGAATGATATGCTATATGGAGACAAAGCGAGTAAGGCTATTTTGAGCAATCTTTCCTATCAGTTTTTCGGCAAAGTTAATGACCCAGATACTGCAAAATATTATGAGCGTTTCTTTGAGATTGTTCGTAAGGAAACCACAAGTATAAATCGTGGACACAATCTAAATTTTGATACGAGAATTACCACAGGCGAAAAAGAAGTTTCTAAACGTAGAGCAGATGTTTTTTTCCGTTTGAAACAAGGCGAGTTTATAACTTTTGCTGATGGCAAAGATAAAAGAGTTCAATTTAAACTACAAACGATTAAAAGAGAAATACCAAATCCTCATCAACATTTTACAACCGATGAATTAAAGCTCAATTTTGAACGGATTTATAGAGAGGCAAAATCTATATTTAAGGTTAACTAAAATTAGTAAATAAAGAACAACCATAGTTTTTGCACAACCTGTGCATCGATTAATTTGTATCTTTGTCAAACTTTATGAAAATATTCTTTTCCATATCAATGTCTATTTTATTCTTTTTTCAGGGAATCAGCATTGATATGGACTTTTGTGGGCCAATTAAAGAAATTTCAAGCATTATTACCCATTATCAAGACCATAAAGTTTATGGAGACTCTTTCCTTGAATACGTAGTCGAAGATTACATTGACAATGGTGCAAAAAATGAAGGGCATCATCATAACCCTGATAAGGAGAATACACCAATCCATTCCCATCAGCAATGTTGTCACCCTTTAGTGTTAATGATTGAGAACAACAATTTGGCTTTAATTAATCAATTAAAGTTTGAAGGAAAAAAACAGGTTAACTTACATAAAGTAAACTTCTCTTCCAGATATTTGGAATCGCTTTTCCAACCCCCTAAAGTATAATTCAGTTTTTTTTAAGGATAGCTATATCCTAACGTGATGCTTCTCAAGATAGGCATTGCTATATAAATGCGTTGCACCTATTCGCATCGTAAGTTTTAAACTGAATTAATACTTTTTCTATGATTAACAAAATCATTTCATTTTCCATTAATAATAAATTTATTATTGGCTTATTTATAGTGGCACTTGTTGGTACGGGCATTTGGTCTATGGCCACTATAAACTTGGGTTCTGTACCCGATATAACAAACAACCAAGTACAGGTAATAACCGTGGCCCCAAACTTGGGGACAGAAGATATAGAACAATTTGTTACCTATCCCGTAGAATTGGCAATGGCCAATCTTCCTGACGTCATCGAGCTGCGTTCAGTATCCCGTTTTGGGCTGTCCGTGGTTACCATTGTTTTTAAGGACGAGGCAGGCACTTATCTGCCACGGCAATTGGTACAGGAGAAATTAACCGAAGTTGCCGGAGAAATCCCCGAAGGTTTTGGCACACCTTTTATGGCTCCCATAACAACAGGTCTGGGCGAAATTTTTCAATATACCTTAAAAGTAAAAGAAGGCTATGAAGACAAATATGATGCAATGGAGCTTCGCACCATCCAAGATTGGATTGTAAAACGCCAAATGGCTTTAGTGCCAGGCGTAGTCGAGGTCAATGCCTTTGGAGGTTATGTAAAACAATACGAAGTTGCCATTAATCCTGATAAACTAAAAAGTTTTGGCATTACAATGAATCAGGTATTTGAAGCTCTTAAAGTGAACAATGCCAATACCGGTGGTGCTTACATTGAAAAAAACCACCAAGCCAATTTTATCCGTGGCGAAGGGCTGGCTCGAAGTATCGCCGATTTGGAAAACACGGTTGTGACCACTCAAAATGGAAGCCCTGTCTTGGTAAGGGACGTTGCCGAAAAAGTGGGTTACGGAAACCAAGTGCGTTATGGTGCATTTACCCAAGACGGTCACGAATCTGTAGGCGGACAGATTTTGATGCTTAAAGGCGAAAGCCCTGGTACTGTGATAGAAAATGTACAAAACCGTATTGATGAAATACAAAAATCCTTGCCGGAAGGTGTTTATATAGCACCGTTTTTAAGTCGAAGTGAATTGATAGGAAGAACCACAAGTACAGTCGAGAAAAACCTTATTGAAGGTTCGCTGATTGTGATTTTTGTTTTGGTGCTATTGTTGGGAAGCTTCCGTGGTGGTTTGATTACAGCTTCGGTAATCCCATTATCACTGCTCTTCGCATTTATTTTGATGAAACAATTTGGGGTGTGGGCAAATTTAATGTCCTTGGGTGCAATCGACTTTGGAATCATCGTGGATGGTGCGGTAATCATTGTTGAAGGAATGGTTTTTCATATCCATCAACGGATGAAAAAAACCACAACTGCCATAGGTCAGCCCGAAATGGATGAAATAGCCTACGAATCGGCAAGTACGATGATGAATTCGGCATTTTTCGGACAATTGATTATCCTTATTGTATTTACACCGATTCTCTTTTTGACTGGTGTGGAAGGAAAAATGTTCCGTCCAATGGCTTTTACCTTTGGATTTGCCGTTTTAGGAGCGATTATCCTTTGTCTTACTTACGTCCCAATGATTTCGTCGATGTTCTTGAAACCAGCAAAGAACCAAAACGGTTGGTTTGCCAAGTTTGAAAATAAAATTGATAGGTTCAGTGATAAAATAATGTCTGGGCTAAATAGAGGATATGTACCGTTGCTCAATTTTGCACTTCGTTTTCGGGCTGGTGTCGTTATAGGCGCAGTTACCCTACTATTAATCGCAGGATTTATCTTCAGCAACATGGGCGGCGAATTTATCCCAAAATTTGATGAGGGCGATATTGCGTTTCAAGCGTTGATAAAACCAGGTAGCAGTCTTACCGAGTCCATCGAGGCTTCAAAAAAACTTCAAAATTTAATCAATGAATTTCCAGAAGTAAAAACAGTAATTTCAAGAATTGGGGTTGCCGAAATCCCAACCGACCCAATGCCTATGGACATTGCGGATAGTTATATCATTCTTGAAAAAGATAAGAGCAAATGGACTTCAGCAGACAGCAAAGAAGAACTTATCGAAAAAATACAGGAAAAAATTTCAGTTGTTCCAGGCGTAAATTTCGTGTTTACCCAACCTGTAGAACTTCGTTTTAATGAATTATTGACGGGTGTCCGAGAAGATGTTGCCATTAAACTATATGGGGAAGATTTGGGCGTTTTGGCAGACAAGGTACAGGAAATCGCTGCGGTCATTAGAACTGTACCCGGAGCGGCTGACCTCAATGTGGAAGCTACAAGTGGCTTACCTCAAATGACGGTGGAATACAATCGCGCAAAAATGGCACAATACGGTGTAACCGTGGATAAATTGAATGATTATGTAAGTGCCGCCTTTGCAGGAGAAGAAGCAGGTGTAATTTTTGAAGGCGAAAAACGGTTCGATGTGGTTATCCGATTGGCAAAGGAATTTAGACAAGACATCAACAACCTTAAAAATCTTTATATCGATTTACCAAATGGAGCGCAAGTACCATTAAAGGAAGTGGCGGAAATCAGTTATAAACCCGGACCGATGCAAATTTCAAGGGACAATACCTCCCGTCGTATTTCAGTAGGGGTCAATGTCCGTGGCCGTGACGTAAAATCGATGGTCGAGGAAATACAGCAAAAACTGGAAACACAAGTAAAATTGCCACCTGGTTATTTTGTAACCTACGGAGGTTCGTTCGAAAACCTACAACGTGCTTCTGACCGATTGATGATTGTAGTGCCTATTGCACTTTTCTTAATATTCATATTGCTTTATTTTGCCTTGAGCTCATTCTCACAATCGGTAATGATTTATATGGCAGTGCCTTTGGCGGCCATTGGTGGCGTATTTGCTCTTTGGATAAGAGGAATGCCTTTTAGCATTTCCGCAGGTGTTGGCTTTATCGTGCTCTTTGGGGTTGCAGTTTTAAACGGATTGGTACTGATAAACAAATTCAATGAATTAAAAGAAAGTGGAATGACAAACTTAAAAGACAGAATATACGAAGCCACCCACGAGCGTTTACGCCCAATTTTATTGACGGCAACCGCAGCCATTATGGGCTTTATCCCAATGGCGGTTTCTACCTCTGGTGGCGCGGAAGTGCAACGACCTTTAGCAACGGTTGTTATTGGAGGATTGCTTACAGCTACTTTTTTAACGCTTGTAGTCCTTCCCGTATTATACTATTGGCTTGAATCACGAAAAGAAAAGAAAGAAAATGATGGCGATGTAAGCTATATCAACAAATCCACGAATATTATAACCATATTTTTGATGGTTGGAGGTTTGATGGCTTCTAGTACTTCATTTGCCCAAGACACCAATCAAGATGGTACAATCCCAAAGACCTTGACCATTGATGAGGCCATTGCTGTGGCTAAACAGAATTATCCATCACTTAAAGAAAGCCAAGCATTTATTGAACGGGAAAAGGCACTAAAGGGAACGAGTTTTGACCTTGGTAGCACTCAAGTTTTCACGGGCAAAGAAGAATATGGAAATAATCTTCCTGGAGTGCAGACAACCGTTGGTGTACAACAGAGCAACATTGATTTGCTTTCCGGTTTTTCAAAATCGAAGTTTTACAAAGAGCGTATTGCCTTGGGAGAAAAGTTTTATGTGGCCAGTGAACAACAATTGGTGCGTAATGTGATGCAGGCGTATGACCAAATTAATTATTATAAGGCACAGTTGCGCTTTGCAGACCAATTGGACAGTATTTATGCCAATTTTAAGACCGCTGCCCAACTTCGCTATGATACGGGAGAAACAGGTAAATTGGAGTTTATTTCAGCCTCTTCCGAATTTCAACAGATTCAAGTATTAAGGCAACAAGCCTTTGATGATATTGAAATTGCCAAGCGCGCCTTAAAACAATATTTAGGAACCGATGAATCCATTGAGACCATTAGTGAACCATACAAAACATTGGATTTTATGGCGACATTGGATTCCATTTCGGTGGCCAATAACCCAATGTTGCAATATGCATTACAAAATGCCGAAGTAAGTAAAGCAAACGTGGGTGTTGAGAAATCACAATTCCTACCGAAATTCAGTTTTTCCTATGGAAGACAAGTAGTAGATGAAGTGTCAGGCTTCAACACCTATCAGGCAGGTATTAGTATTCCGTTGTGGTTTTTTCCCCAGAAGTCAAGGGTAAAGGCAGCCAAGGCAGACGCAATGGTAGCAGAGAATCAGTATTTGGAGCAAAAGGCGGTTACAGAAAGTCGCGTGTCGCAGTTGGCCAAATCTCTTGAAAAGACAAAGAAGATTTTGCAATATTACGAAGAAGGCGCACTATTGTTGGCAGAACAACAAATTACCACAGCGCAATTGGCATCCAAGGAAGGCGAAATAGATTATGTCAATTACATCACGATTCTCAACAGTGCCATCAGGATAAAACAAAATCATTTACAGTACATCAATCAGTTTAACCAGCAGACCATTGATATGCAATATCAATTGGGCAATTTATAACCTTAAAAAAAGAAAAATGAAGAATATATTATTAGTAAGCACCGTATTATTTACACTTATGTTTATGAGTTGTAATGATGCTCCAAAATCTGAACTTGGGCATAACGAAGCCGAAGGCGTATCAAAAACCAATGAAGCTGGAGAAGATGCACACGGCGAGGAAGGCCACAATGAAGGAGAAGAAGAAGGTCATAGTGAGGAAGAAGGTGTTGTGGAGCTCACAAAGCAACAGGCCGAAACCATTGGTTTGGAAATGAAACCTTTGGAGGAACGTAATTTAGGGAACAACATTAAGGTAACAGGAACGCTGGAACTTTTCCCACAGGACAAGGCGAACATAAGCCCGTTTGTTGGTGGAAATGTGAGTTCCATAAAAGTCATCCCTGGAGATAACGTAAACAAAGGTCAGGTGCTGGCATATATAGAACACCCAGATATCATTGCAATGCAACAGGATTATCAGGAAAAAAATGACGAACTGGTGTTTTTGAAACAGGATTTTGAACGTAAGCAGACCCTTTATGATAAAGGCGTTTCTTCTGGTAAGGAATTTCAGATGGCACAGTCAAAATTTCGTTCTACAACATCCAGCGTCAATGGTTTGCGGTCCCAATTGAGACTGTTGGGAATTAACCCAGACAAAGTGGCGGAAGGCCAAATATATCCCGCTGTTCCCATTACCACGCCCATAAGTGGTTACGTGGATGAAGTAATGATTAGCCTTGGCGATTACGTGGCACAACAATCCAAAATGTTCTCAATAAGCGATAATTCAAAAATTTATGTCAACTTCAAAGTATATGAAAAGGACATAAAGCAAATCAAGCAAGGGCAACAGATATATTTTTCCACGGCCTCTCGCCCAGATGAACTGCTTAAGGCCACCGTTCGGTCTGTAGGCAAAACTTTCGAGTCTGACCCAAAAGCTTTGGAAGTTCTTGCAGATATAGAAAACAAGGATAAAAACCTTTTGCCAGGTATGTATGTGGAAGGGCGCATAGTGCAGGGCGATAAAAAGGGTTTTGCCGTACCGGAAGCCGCCATTATAAAGGAAGGCGAGCAATCCTTCATTTTCATTTTGGATGAAGATGAGGAAATGGAATCTGACAAAATGAAATTCAAAATGATACCCGTAACGGTTGGTATTACCGATTTAGGTTTTGTTGAAGTCAATCTTCCTGCTGAAGTTTCAAAGGATGCCAAAGTGGTCATAAACGGAGCTTATAACCTGTCTTCGGAAATGGTTAAGGGCGAACTGGAACACGGACATTAATTCAATAATAATCAAAGGTTTTGAGTCCGAGTTTGTTTATCGTCTTAATTAGTTAGTTAAAAATTAGAAAAACAGGCTCGGTTCAAAATCGATTAAAAATTTAAAATATGAAATGAGCCACAACAATTTTGGATACCAACCGAAATGTTGATTGGCGAAATCAGAGATTCACGAACACCTTTAAATAAAATAAAAACGATGTGAGTAATTACATATGACCATTAAAAAACAAATAAATATCAACAGATGAAAGAAATAAAAGCATTTATAAAACCGAACCGAATCCAAAGAGTCATTGAAGCACTTTCTGACAATGGATTTGAAAGTATGACCCTTTCACAAGCAGAAGGCACGGGCGCATTCAAGGCAAAAGGTGCAAGACCGTCGCTAGATTTTCACGTAACAGATAGTCCTGTGGTAAAATTGGAATTGGTCTGTCAAAATGAGGAAGCCCAAGCGGCCATTGAAACAATTATAGCCAACGCCAAAACCGACGGGCCTGGAGATGGTATTATTTATATAGCAAATATTGAAGATGCCTTTCAGATTAAAACAGGAGATTCCTTAAAACGGCACGACCTGTAAACCTCTTTTTAAACAAATGGAAAAAATAGTTCAATTTTTAGAAAGCAAAGGAATACGGCCTACAGCTATGCGCCTTATGACCTATAAGCGGTTGGCAGAGTTGAATGTTGCCATCAGCCTTGGCGACTTGGAAAAGGATTTTAAGGTCAGTGAAAGAAGTACCCTATTTAGGACTATGAAAGCGTTTGAAGAAAAAGGTATTGTGCATCAAATCGAGGATGGGACAGGAATTATAAAATACGCCCTTTGCGAAGAAAATTGTGAATGCGAGGTCGGCAACGACCTTCATTTGCACTTTCATTGCAACAATTGTAATGAGACGGTCTGTTTAACAGAACATAAAATCCCTCATATCAACTTGCCTGATGGTTATATTACCGAGGATATCAACTTGGTGGTAAAGGGTATCTGCGAAAAATGCAGTGGCAATTTGGATTAAACCTTTGGTTTTTAAATTCAATTATCATTTATAAATAATTAGCAATGATAACAATCTATAAAAAAGAGGCTACGGTATATATGGTAGCAGAGAATAAGCTGGATGCCAAGGATTATGAAAACTTGATACCGGTCTTAACAGAACACATAAATGCATATCAGGAAGTGTTCTGGTACATTGAAATGCAAAATTTTGAAGGCTGGACGGTAAGTGCCTATTGGAAGGGTATTGAATTAAATCTTCCGAATGAAAAGCATTTAAAGCGTGTTGCTTTGGTGGGTAGCGTTAAATGGCAAGAGCAATTTACCGAGGTATTGCTTCCTTTTTCAGAAGCCCATATAAAATTTTATAAGACCGAAGAAAAAGACGATGCCAAAGAGTGGATAAAATAAAAATAAAAAATGGAAAAACTACAACTAAAAATACCGGTCATCCTTCCGCAAGTTCCTAACGAAAAAGATTCTTGTGTTGAAAGGCTTATTCAAAAACTACAAGCTAAAGAGGGCATCGAAAAAGTGCACATTGCCGATGCAAACGGAGCTAATGTGCCACAGCTCTGTTTTCATTATGACCCAGATATCATTTCCATCGACCGCATTCAATCCCTCGCCGAAAGTACTGGTGCCGAGATTACCGAAAAATACGGGCATTTGCTCATTGAAGTTAAAGGAATCAGACACACAAGACAGGCTCGTTCCATAGAGAAAAGCCTTTTGGCAATCAATGGAGTTTTGGAAGCTTCCGTTTCAGGCTCTGGAATGGTACGACTTGAGTTTGATAAAAAGCAAACAAATTTTGATGAAATAAGCAAACAAATTGAAAAGGAAGACCTTCAGGTTCAACGCAGTGCTTCAAACGAAAATGATTACACCAAAGCATCCAAAAAACAGGAGCGTTCAAAGAAGGAAGAGACTAAAGAGCAAACTTCCACAGAGGGACACGAGTACAAAGAAGGCGAGACCCACGAGGAAGGAGAAGAGCACGCCCACGGTGGTATTTTCGGTAAAAATACGGAGCTCATTTTTTCCATTATCTGTGGGGCACTTCTCGGAATAGGTTTCGGCCTTTCCTATGTGGAATCCATCCCAGATTGGGTCAGTCTTACTTTATACATTGGCGCTTACTTTTTCGGTGGTTTCTTTACGGCCAAGGAAGCAGTACAGACCGTCGCCAAAGGCGGTTTTGAAATTGACTTCTTAATGTTGGTTGCCGCCATTGGTGCCGCCATTCTGGGAGAATGGGCAGAAGGTGCATTGTTATTGTTCCTGTTTAGTTTGGGGCACGCCCTTGAACATTATGCAATGGAAAAGGCCCGAAAGTCCATTGCGGCACTGGCAGATTTGGCACCAAAAACGGCATTGCTCAAAAAAGATGGCAAGACAGAAGAAGTCGGGATTGAAAAATTAATTATAGGTGATATCATTGTGGTCAAGCCCAACAGTAAAATATCTGCCGATGGTGTTGTGGTCAAAGGAAAAAGCAGTGTCAACCAAGCACCTATCACAGGGGAAAGTGTACCTGTGGACAAAATTCCTGTGGAAGATACGGGCAAGGACTATTCAGCAGACGATGATATCAAGGACGAAAACCGCGTTTTTGCTGGAACTATCAACGGTAATAATACTCTGGAAATAAAGGTAATCAAAGAAGCCAAAGACTCTACGCTGTCCCGACTGGTCAAATTGGTCAACGAGGCACAGACCCAGAAATCCCCTACCCAACTGTTGACCGACAAGTTTGAAAAATATTTTGTACCATCCGTACTGATATTGGTTAGTATCCTACTCTTTGCCTTTTTGGTCATTGATGAACCGTTTAGTGCCAGTTTTTACCGTGCAATGGCAGTATTGGTAGCTGCCAGCCCCTGTGCACTCGCCATTTCAACACCAAGTGCGGTATTAAGCGGTGTGGCACGGGCAGCACGGGGCGGTGTACTTATCAAAGGTGGGCGACCACTTGAGGATTTAGGGGTCATTACCGCTTTGGCTTTTGATAAAACGGGCACGCTTACCGAAGGCAAGCCCAAACTTACCGAAGTAGTACCACTGGGAAATATTGAAGAAAATGAACTGTTAAAGATAGCCGTTGCCGTTGAAAACTTGAGCGACCACCCTTTGGCCAAAGCCGTCGTAAGGGATGGGAAAGAGCGTCTGAAAGGTACTGATATTACCGATGCGTCAGATTTGGAAGCGGTTCTAGGAAAAGGTATCAAAGCGTCCTTTGGCAAGGATAAAATCTATATTGGAAACCTTGACTTGTACGAAGACCTCGATGAAGCAATACCATCCGAAGAAATATCGAATAAAGTAAAAGAACTTGAAGGTGGTGGAAATACCACAATGCTCATAAGAAGGAACAAAGAATATATAGGTATCATCGCCCTGATGGATACCCCACGGGAAGCGGCCAAGGAAACCCTTAAAAAATTAAAGGAAATCGGTATTAAGCGGATGATAATGCTAACTGGCGATAATCAAAAGGTTGCCGATGCCGTTGCTAAAGAAATTGGATTGACCGATGCTTGGGGAAGCCTGTTGCCAGAGGAAAAGGTAGATGCCATTAAAAAATTAAAAGAACAGGAATCCAAAGTCGCAATGGTTGGCGACGGTGTGAACGATGCCCCTGCAATGGCAAACAGCACCGTAGGAATCGCAATGGGTGCAGCGGGCAGTGATGTGGCATTGGAAACGGCTGACATTGCCCTAATGGCCGATAAACTGGAAACCCTGCCCTTTGCCATAGGTTTGAGCAGGAAGGCAAAGGCCATAATCAAGCAGAACCTTTGGGTAAGCCTTGGGGTTGTGGCACTTTTGATACCGGCTACCATTTTGAGTTGGGCAAATATAGGGGTTGCCGTTGCGTTTCACGAGGGGTCTACCTTGGTAGTCGTGGCCAATGCTCTGCGCCTTTTGGCTTATAAAAAAGATTAGAAAAATTGGGACATAGAAGAACCTGGTTTTTTGAAAGAATATTAAATGACAAAGACGGAAAAAACATTATTGGCTAAAGGGATTCGACCTACTCAAATGAGGTCGAAGATATACAAGTTCCTGAAAAGGAAACAAAGTGCCGTGTCCTTTTCCGATTTAAAAAAAGCCTTTGTTCAAAAGAGCGAAACCAATAAAACAGCCAACAGAACGACCTTTTATCGCAATCTCAAGATTTTTGAGGATAAAGGGTTGATTCATCAGATTAATGATGGTGTCGGGGTGTCAAAATATGCGATTTCTGATGAAAATGCCAAAGGTAAATACGGTACAGATTTACATATGCACTTTCATTGTACCGATTGTAGGAAAACAATCTGTTTACCAAATAAAATATCGGAAGAAAGCTTGCCAGACGATTATGAAGTGAACGATGTGAACCTTGTATTGAAAGGAATTTGTGAAAAATGCAGAAAAAAATAACAGGTGGGAGTACTTGAACCTTGAACCCTTGCGCCCAATGGTCCAGTTCAGGTTTCTTCCACCCTCTTTAACTACAAAATATGACAGAACTAAAAAAATCATTATCAGAAGGCATCATAAGGGCGGAAGAATGGTTTTATGATTTAGAAGGATAATACTTAATTAAAAACTATATAAAATGTTACAGATAATCGAGTTAAAAGAAAAAAATATTGTTGCAACAAAAGCTTCGGGCAAATTGAGAAAAGAAGACATCGAAAAAATCCATCCACTTATCCACGCTATACTGGACAAGGGGATGAAGGTTCGTTGGTATTTTGAGATGGACAATTTTACGGGTTGGGACTTGCCTAGTTTATGGGAAGACCTCAAAATGGATACGGCCCACGCCAGAGACTATGAAAAAATAGCAATGGTAGGAGATAAAAAATGGCAAGAATGGATAACCCAATTTATGAAGCCTTTTACCAACGCCGAAATTAAGTATTTCAATATAGACCAAAAGGAAGATGCCAAAAGTTGGATTGAGAGCCAGTAAGCTTACTTCCGTAAAAGACAGACGATGAATAAAAAGAATATTCTTATTACCATACTAATTGGGTTTGCCATAGGTGTTTTTATCCTTCAACCTTTGGGGATAACAATTTTCACGATTAGCAGTCAGAATTATGAAATTAATTGGTGGCAATATTTAATAAATAATTTCATTGAAATTGTGAATATCAATGGGAATCAAATTTTCGAGAATATTCTGTTTGGACTATTAGGTGCAAGTGTTGCTCTGATGTATTATTTCGGTAAAAGAGAAAAGGATATAGATAATAAATAGCGGTAAGTGGTTATGTGAAAGAGTGAAATTTTTTATTTAAAATAAATTAAGTGAAAACTTAATTAATAGCAGGCAGCTTTTATGATGCTTCTTAAAGCAAAATGATTAATAGCATTAAAAGCAAAAGTAGAAGCTGCTTTTTTTTAATTATACAATTAAAGATGGATATTATGAATGTTAAACATTGTATTTTAATAATCTTGTTGGTTAGTTATTATAAAGTAAACGCCCAAAAAATTTATACAACTGAAGAAGGTCATATTATGATGATGACTTTGGTTAACTCTAAACCCGTCAAGGCAGAAAGCCATAAATTGGCCTTATATCTTGATTATGATTCCAAAGTGGTTAATGGTGTACTCGACCTTAAGACTTTATCAACAGATATTCCTGAAATCAATACCATTTTACAACAGCAGGAAGCCCCTTTGATGCTTCGGTTCACGGGCACTATTCCATCACAGGATTTTTTATCAAAACGGCACGACCCTATCAACTTTAATTGGCTGATAGATGTTACTTATCAAGGAAAATCCTTTAAATCACAATTTAAAGCAACCATTACCCATATAGAACAAGGAGTAAGTATGTCCTGCTTGATAAGTGCAACCGGACAATTATTGGTTTCAAATACTGGTTTGGATTTCTTAATAGAGGGTATCGATGATACCATAGAAGTGCAGTTTGCGCAATTGGTGTTGAGATTGGAATAACTGTGAATTAAAATAAAATTATTATCAAACTAATGAAAAAAAAGAAAGTCAATTTAAGAGATTTGAATAAAACTTCTTCAGATACTCACAAGCGCAATGATGCCCACAACCAAAGCAGCGCAGAAAGCATAGTGAAATTTAAAGTTTATGTACCAGCAATTTTCAGCTTTGTAATGCTGATTATTGGCATTGCGATGGATTATTTTGACGTAGCATTTTTTAAAGATTGGATACGTATCGTCTGGTATGCAGTCGCATACCTTCCTGTAGGTTTTCCTGTGATAAAGGAAGGTTGGAACAGCATCAAAAATGGCGATTTCTTTACCGAATTTCTATTGATGTCCATCGCAACCATAGGTGCATTCGCCATTGGCGAATATCCGGAAGGTGTGGCAGTAATGTTGTTTTATGCGGTAGGCGAATTATTCCAAAGTGCCGCGGTTAAAAGAGCCAAAGGAAGCATCAAGGCATTACTGGATGTAAGACCCAATGAAGCTTTGGTTTATCGGGACAACAATTATGTTTCTGTAAATCCCGAAACCGTTGCTATTGGCGAAAAAGTGCAAGTACGTGTGGGCGAAAAAATTCCTTTAGATGGTATTTTATTGTCCGAAAAAGGCTCGTTCAATACCGCAGCATTAACGGGCGAAAGCAAACCTGATACCATTGCAAAAGGCGAAAAAGTATTTGCTGGAAGCATAAACTTGGACGGTGTAATTGAAATAAAAACTACTAAAGAATTTAAGGATAGTTCTATTGCAAGAATTTTGGATATGGTGCAAAACGCCACCGCACGGAAATCAAAGACCGAATTGTTCATTAGAAAGTTTGCAAAAATCTATACGCCTATCGTGGTATTCTTGGCAATTGCCTTGACATTTCTACCTTACTTTTTTGTGGACGATTATGTTTTTAGCGATTGGTTGTATAGAGCATTGATTTTCTTGGTTATTTCCTGTCCGTGTGCTTTGGTTATCTCTATTCCGTTGGGCTATTTTGGTGGATTGGGAGCAGCTTCAAAAAACGGGATTTTGTTCAAAGGCGCATCTTATTTGGATGAAATGACGAAGGTTAATACCGTTGTTATGGACAAAACAGGAACTGTAACCAAAGGTGTTTTTAAAATCAAAGAAATAAAAGCCATTGGCTGGAAAGAACCTGAATTTATGAAATACCTAATGGCGATGGAAGAACAATCTACCCATCCCATTGCCAAGGCAATTATGGATTATAAAGCCGATGGCGAAGATTTTCAAGCTTCCGAAGTAAGTGAAGTAGCAGGAAAAGGCTTAAAGGGAACAGTAAACGGCAAAACCGTATTGGTTGGGAATAAACCATTGATGATTTCAAACAATATCGAAGTTCCATCTGAAACCGACAACATTGTAGAATCTATCGTGATGGTTTCCATTGAAGGCAAATTTGCAGGCTATGTAATCATTGCAGACGAGTTAAAGGATGATGCCCACGAAGCCATTAATCAAATTCGGGAATCGGGTATTTCAAAAATCATAATGCTTTCGGGCGATAAGGATTCCATTACTCAACAAGTTGCCAAAGAAATGGGTGTAGATTGGGCAAAAGGTGGATTGCTTCCAGAAGATAAATTGAAGGAAGTCGAAAAACTAATGTCCGAAAATGACGGAAGAGTAGCTTTCATTGGCGATGGCATCAACGATGCCCCAGTATTGGCAGTAAGCGATGTTGGTATCGCAATGGGCGGCTTGGGAAGTGATGTAGCGATAGAAACGGCAGACGTTATCATCCAAACAGACCAACCGAGCAAAATTGCAAAAGCAATTAAAATTGGTCGTTCAACCAGACGTATTGTATATCAAAATATTGCGCTTGCTTTTGGAGTAAAAGCTGTGGTACTTGTTTTGGGAGCAGGAGGCCTGGCGACAATGTGGGAGGCTGTGTTTGCGGATGTTGGTGTGGCTTTGTTAGCAATATTGAATGCAGTTAGGTTGCAGAAGATGAAGTGGAAATAATCAAAAAAGATGTATCAAAAACAGAGAAATAAAAGAAATAAAAAGGTTAGTAAATCATCGAATAACAAAATCACAAAAAAAGATAAGTTCAATGGGATTCTTGCAATAATCTTTGTGGTAATAACCGCATTCCTATTATACTATTTTGTGCTAAAAGGGAATATTCATAAGCATTGATGAACTACGAGAATATAATGTTCCAAGTGGTTTTTGGGGTTACAGCAGATGAAGTGGAAGTGGTTGATTGGTTGGTTGGTTCATAGCAAAAATGATATTCTATGTTAGAAAATAGACGAAATAGACGAGATAGACGAAATAAAAAAAACACTAAAGTACCGTCTGTAAAAAATAGCATTACCAAAAAAGATAAAATAATTTGGATTGGTATTCTAATCGTTGTTATCCTGTTAATCTGCTTTGTACTGTTCTTACAGTTCCTAAAGTATTTTATATCTGTTTAATTGATAGATAAATATTAAAGAAAATATTTAGCATAGCTATAAAATATTCAAGAGTTGTGAAGGATAAATTGACTGGTTTTAACTTTCCCAATTTAACGTTACTTATAATTTTGAATGCAACGTTATTGCAAATGATGAAATGGTAATAATGATACCGAAAATAAATGACAACAAATTACGAGGACATATTAAAAAAATTAGACTATGAATTAAATATTCTTGAAATAGAAGAAGAAGATATTTTAGTGAGAGCTGAAAAAGGGATTAAACTTGCAAAGCAAACCCTTAAGAAAGTTAGAAGTATCATAGTTGACTATGAATTTAAAACCAAATTAGATGAAATATCTTTTTTTAAGTGTACTAAACCAAAAATTTATAGCAAACTCATATATTATGTAAAACTATTTAATATTGAAGGTAAAAGACCAAGAGGTAGTAATAAATCTCAAGTAAAATATTTGAACAATTATATTGAAAAACTTCAAACTTATTTTAACGACAATCTCGATTTTTACCATTATTACCGTAGGGAAGCCACGGTATTTGATGAACAATATTTTTTGAGAGGCAAGGCAGATATTCGGTTATTCCCGGATTCATTTCACTTTTTTGTAGATGAACAATTTGCAACAAGCCACGATAGTACAGTAGCCACAATTTTAGCCTACGACCTTTTGATTGTACACTTAAAACGGGAAATTGATAAATTGGAAAATAATGGAAATTATGCAAGTTTAAGATTGTTACAAAGTAAAACCAAAATTACCTGGACAGCCCACAAAATATATTTAATTGAACTGATATATGCTTTGCACAGCACAGATGTCATAAATAATGGTACTGTTGACATTAAAGATATTGCCTATTTTGTTGAAAAAACGTTTAAAGTGGACTTGGGCGATTATTACAGGGCTTTTTTGGAAATACGGATGCGTAAAAATGGGAGAACCAAATTCTTGGATATACTAAAAAAGCAGTTGACCAAACGGATGGATGATACTGATAACGTAAAATAAGACACCCAAGATGCTTCAACTTGGGTGTTTCTTGTTTTATGGAAAATCTCATTTTATTTGGTGGTTTTTAGATAGGGTATTTTTTCTGAAGAAGTACCAAAACCCTCTATTGTATTACATTGAAAATGAGAGAAGAAAAACACCCAAGTAGGCCTAACTTGTGAATAAAATCCAGCAAACTACCCCAATTTTGTAGAACGAAAGTCAAATCAGGTCAGGGGCTATCATTTTAGATGAAAGCAAAACGGTAGTCCCTTACTTTTAATCCGTTCTATTATGCCCACAAGTATTATTACCACAGACGACCTTCGAGAATTCAAAATGGAACTGCTCGATGATATTAAAGAACTACTTAACAGCCAATCTGGTCATATTACCAAAAGGTGGCTAAAATCCCCTGAAGTAAAAAAGCTTTTGGGAATCTCTTCTGGCACGTTACAGAATTTAAGAATTAATGGCACATTGCCCTACACCAAAGTAGGGGGTGTACTCTATTACGATTACGAAGAAATAATTAGCGTAATGGAAAATAATAAAGTTCATAACAAATTCTAAATCGTTTTGGAGCAGGTCAATTACATTAAGCACCTAAACGCTGTATTCTTACAATTCTCAAAGGATAGCCGTTTAAATCCCACGCACATAAGTTTGTACGTGGCATTGTTTCAATTATGGAACAACTATCACTTTCCTATGGAATTCTATGTCAATCGAGAAGAAGCGATGCGGTTTTCCAAGATTGGTTCAAAAACTACCTACCATCGCTGCATCAAAGAACTACATCATTGGAATTACCTATTGTACGAACCCTCACATAATCCATTTAAAGGCAGCCGAATCAAGATGTTCAATTTTGGGACAAGTGATGGACAAGCTCTGTACCCAAACGATACCAATATCGGGACAAGCAATGGACAAGCGGTGGTATCTATAAACAAACATATACAAACAGGAAGAAACAAAGCAAATGATACTAAACTTGACCAACCAAAAAATGAAAATGAAGTCATTGATTTTTTTGAAAAGGAAAATTGGCCAGGAGTGGAGGCCAAAAAATTTTACAACCATTACCAAGGTATCGGCTGGAAAGTAGGTGGCAAAACAAAAATTGTTAATTGGCAAGCCACAGCTCGCAGCTGGATGTTAAAAGCGGACGAGCTCAAACAAGAAAAAACGATGGTCGCAGTTAGCCAAAATACGGACAACCTAAAGACGAGTTCCAACAAAAATTATAATGAACCCTTATGAATCTCCACAAACCACATATCATTACCGAGGGTAGCGTTCAATACACCTTGGGAGAACTGAAAGACAATCAAATGCTTTATGATTTTGATAAAATGCTCATTTATCTCAATGCCAAAGGAAAACTACTTTTTGGCAAAAAATTCAAAATTTTTGAAGAAGACCGTGATATTGTATTCAAGCTCTGTAATTATTTTATCAGGGATGAAGCTAATTGCAAAAAATTGAATATCGACATCAATAAAGGCATTTTACTTTCCGGTCCTGTTGGTTGCGGAAAGACCAGTTTAATGAAGCTGTTACGCCATATTGTGCCACATCAAAAATCGTATGAAGTTATACCCACACGGAACATTGCATTTGCATTTAACAATATTGGTTACACCATTATTGAAAATTATGGCGATAAGAGGTTTTATTGTTTTGATGATTTAGGTGTAGAACCAACTGGAAGGCATTTTGGAAAAGATTGTAATGTAATGGGCGAAATCTTACTTTCACGTTATGATTTATTTTTAAGTCATAAAACTAAAACACACGCAACTACAAACCTCAATGCTAAAGAACTGGAGGAACGTTATGGGAATAGGGTACGTTCAAGGATGCGACAACTGTTCAATTTAATTGCCTTTGATAAAAGCAGTCGTGATAAAAGGGATTAAATCTAATTTTGGTTTTCTTCCTCTAAAAGAAGTAGTTCGTGTATCATATCGCTTTCATCCAAATATTGAGCCAACCATTCTTGTTGGGAAAGCCAATTGATATACTCTTTATCAGATTCCCAAATAGCTTCAACATATTCCCCTCTATATTTACCGAAACTAAATTTCGTTCCAGAATCTTGTCCCTCAACTTCAGTATCGAACAATTTGTAATAGGTTTCTAATAAACCTTCTTCTCTACACCTGTAATACAGCCATTGTTTTTTATAGCCTTTGTATTGCCTTCTTTTTTCAAGATATTTTACCTTTTCAACATCAGATAAGGCCTTAAATGAATTTCGTTTGGTTTTTGGTTTAAACAACCATCCAAAAGTCATCCCCAAAGTATTTTGAAGTACGTTCAAAAAGAAAATTGCAATTGCTCTCATTTTATTTGCACTAGAGTTTATAACACTCTAATTAGGCCTAATTTACGAAAAAAGACCAAAATTTTGACTTCCAGAAGTAAAGATATATTCTTAATAAAATTTTAACAATTTGTAGGAAACCGTAAGAATTTAAAAAGACATTTCAGTATATTTATAGGCGATTACGCTTAAAATATTAATGTTTAAAAAGCTAATGGGTTTTCATTGGCTTTTTTTGAATAAAATAACGTCAAAAAATGTGGAATGATAACGAAACAAACTCTGATTTTATCGACTATCAGCATCTTGTAAATGCTGTAACAAGCATTGTAAACAATGTCAATCTATTGCCTTGTAGTATTGGTGTTTTTGGCGATTGGGGAAGCGGAAAGTCGAGTCTTATGAGAATGGTTGAAGAGACCTATTTAGGGGACAAAGATGTTTTAATTATCAACTTTAATGGATGGTTATTTGAAGGGTATGAAGATACCAAAACCGTTTTGATGGGCAGGATAGTTAACGAAATAATCAAAAAAAGAAAACCACAGGATAAAGCATTAAAAATTGCAGCAAAACTTCTAAAAAAAATAGACTTACTTAAAATTGGACAATCTGCTGTTAAGCATGGAGCTGGTTTTATGTTAATGGGGCCAGCAGGACTTGCCTTAACTACTACATCAGACATCTTAAGTAAGTTGTCCAATGCCGATTATGAAGAGTATATAAAAAAGCAAAATGAAAATACTGACCCTGACGAAATCCTTAAAAATGACATTCAAGAATTCCATCTAGCATTTGAAGAATTAATTAAGGAAACCAATTTAAAAAAAATAGTAGTGTTAATTGATGATTTGGATAGGTGTTCACCAGATACAGTCATTGGAACACTTGAAGCCATTAAATTATTCTTATTTGCGAAAAATACTGCTTTTGTAATTGGGGCGGATGAACGACTCATTAAACATGCAGTTAGAAGAAGGTTTCCAGAAATACCAGGAGACAATACTGAAGTGGGACGTGATTATCTGGAAAAACTAATTCAATACCCAATAAGAATTCCACCCCTTAGTGACCTAGAATTGACAACTTACATCAATCTATTATTCACTAATTTATATACGGACATCGGAGAATTTGAACATATCAGGATAAGTGTTTTAGAAGAGAAAAATAAAGACCAATTTGGTTTTACGTTTAGATTAGAAAATGCGAATGAATTTGTTACTGAAGTCAACGAAAATCTAAAAGAAGCGTTGCTTCTCTCTGCCCAACTTGTATCGGTTCTGGCAGTAGGTCTTAATGGTAACCCCAGACAGACAAAAAGATTTTTAAACACTCTTTTGTTAAGACACCAGATGGCCAATTCCAAAGGAGAAAATCTTGATAAACGTATTTTGGCAAAACTAATGCTCTTGGAATACTTCAAGTCAGAAACGTTCAAAAGTTTTTATCAACAACAAGCAAAGAACCAAGGAATTATTACCGAATTAAAATTGATGGAAGAGTTAGTACTAGAAAATAATGATGAAAAATTAGATGAACTGCCAGTAGAATTTCAAAGTTATTTACAAGATTCTTGGATTAGACAATGGCTATCTTCAGAACCCAATGTCAGCGAGGTAAATTTACAATCCTATTTTTATTATTCAAGAGACAAATTATCCGTTTCTGGGACTAATATCCAAAGAATGAGTTCTCAAGCTCAAGAATTATTTATAAAACTCTTAAATGATTCTGAAACTATCAGAAGCTTGGCCTTAAAAGAAGTAAGGTCTCTTAGCGATGGGGATTCATCAGCGATATTTGAATCTCTAGCAGAAAGAATGAAAAATGAAGGAGAACAGAATGGGGAATCACCAACCATAAAACGTTTAATAGATTTTTGTAACGTCAGAAATGAACTAATCTCTCAATTATTAAGTTTGATTGATAAATTACCGCACCAAGTTTTACCACTTAGTATTACCACTTGGCTTCAAGGAATTTCCGAAAATACTTCGCACGAACCTACAGTTAATAAAATGATAAAAGACTGGAGTAAGAGTTCAACAAATAAGCGTTTGGCAGGAATCGCCAAACGTAAATTAAAAAACTTGTAATAAATTATGGGAACTTCTGCATCAGGTACTGGACCAAAAGGAAAAACACCATTACTACCCAGTTGGGCAACTGACTCTGACAATGCCCCAGAAACAGACGAGAAAAACAATCAGCAATCGGATGACACTTTAAATGAAACAGTAGATTCAAAACCTGAAACAGTACCAACACAAAAATTATCAGGCACAAAAAGTATACTCACAAGAATTTCTAATGGAGGTAGCGGTTCTAGTTTTAAAACTTTTGCTAAATCATATATAAAGTCATCTGGTGGTAGTAGGGCAGCCACAAAATCTTCAATTGCTGGAATTAACGTTGGTAGAAATTATCTTGGTTTTTTGAGCGGAGTTTCAAAAGAAGGCTTTAATGAAACTTTACAAAAATATGACTTATCTGATTGTATAGGTAAATCTAGTGAGGAAGTTATTGCAAAAATTGCTGATAGAATTGCCCCAACGGGTAGTACTAATGACGAAGCAATCGCACGTGCAGCCATAATGATAACATTTGACCGACTCTATGAAAAAATCCTTGATAGTGGTAGAGATATAGAATCACTAGACAGTATTAACTCAGAAACATTGTCTGATACCGTAGTTGAATTTGTGAGTGCTTATATCTTCAAGAAATGGGTTTATGAAGCTGGAATTGCTCTTGAAAGAAATGATTTATCTGAAAGCGAAGCAATTAAATTGGAAAATGAAATGCGTTTTTTTATAAGAGATGAAGTAAAAAACGGATTTAAAAAAGCTGATATTTCTAAAATAGATTTAGCTCAAGGAGAAGGAAAAAAAATAATAGAGGACATATTTGAACTCGCATATTCAACACTAGAAAAATGAGTATTTGGCACATAATAATAAAAAATAATGAGAAGGATACTTTTGATGTAAAAGTGTCTGCTTCAGAAGAAAAGTATATTTTAAACACCGTTCAATTAGGAAATGACCCATCCGCTTTGGGAACTAATATTTTCAAAGAATTACGTTTGGCAAAAATAGAACCAAAAGATGAAGTTTTAGATTTATTGCATCTTTCCCTCGGAATTTACACTACTGACCAAGTGGTTTCCAGAAAAGCTCATGGCTTTCAAGAATGGAGTCGCCACTTCAAAATATATATGCCTGTTTCCTCTTTGGACAAATGGGAAAATGCAAAAGAAGATTTGCAGAAATTACTATCGTTTTTAAGTGGAGATAAATGGGAAATTTACTTTAGAAAAAACATAATTACAGAAGGAAAACAAATTAAACTCATTAAAAACCACAACCCTAATAAAATAGAAAAGGTCGCTTTATTTTCTGGTGGAATGGACTCATTTATTGGAGCCATTGACCTATTAGAAAACAAAAAGAAGGTAACCTTTGTTAGTCACTATAAAAGAGGAGCTGATAAAAGTGCTCAAACTATGCTGTATGAAAATTTAAGAAAAAAATATGGCGATGAGTCTTTCTCTAATTATCAATTTTATGTGCAGCCAAATCAACAGCATGCCAAAGCTTCAAAAGAAGAAAGTTCTAGAGCTAGGTCTTTTTTGTTTTTGTGCCTTGGTCTAATAGTGGCAAATACATTAGAAGAAACTATTGACTTCATTATTCCCGAAAATGGCTTAATCTCTTTAAATGTTCCTTTGACTGGAACTAGACTTAGTAGTCATAGCACAAGAACTACACATCCATACTACCTATCTACATTTAAAAAAGTGATTTCCGAATTAGGGATAAAGAATAAAATTAACAATCCATATCAATGGAAAACCAAAGGCGAAATGATGGTTGAATGCAAGAATCAAAAATTGCTAAAAAAACTTAATCATGAAACACTTTCTTGCTCTCATTCAGAAAATAGTAGGTATTCAGGCATGAGACCAGGAATTCAATGTGGATATTGTGTACCATGCATTATAAGACAATCAGCAGAAAAGAAAAGTGGTACTACCGGAACTGAATATGTACACAATATAACTCAAAATGTTCCTTCACAAAAACTGGTTTCTGGCAGTGACATAAGGGCATTCAAACTATCTCTAAAGCGTTTAGAAAACCGTCCAATAAGAAGCATAATGTTTGATATTTTGAGTTCTGGCCCTTTACCGTTTGAAAGTAAGCAAGAATTAGATAAATATATAGATGTTTATCAACGTGGAATGAATGAAGTAAGAGATTTTTTAGAATGAAATATCATGACACTCATTTTCATCTGGACTTGATGTCCAATCCGATTGATATTGTAAATCAAATAGAGAAATCTAAAGTTTACACAATCGCAGTAACGAATAGCCCCAAAGTTTATTTTTATACAGAAAATATTACAAAAAACACTAAGTATATAAGACCGGCTCTTGGATTGCATCCTGAATTAGTTGGAGAAAGACATCAGGAAATTGATAAGTTCATTTCACTTTTAAGTAAGACAAAATATATTGGAGAAATAGGACTAGACAATTACAACAAATCGCCTGTAGATTATAAAAGACAGGTTCAAGTTTTTGAGAAAATAATATCAGAATGCACAAATTTTAGCGATAAGGTTTTGACGGTTCATAGTCGAAAAGCCGAAAATGATTTACTGGATATTTTTGGCAAATCGTTCCCTGGGAAAGTTATTCTACATTGGTACTCAGGCTCTATCAAAAACCTTGAAATTGCGGTATCCCGTGGATATTACTTTTCGATAAACTACCAAATGACAAAATCTAAAAACGGACAGAAGATTATTGATAGTATCCCTATTAATCAAATTCTATTAGAAACGGACGGTCCTTTTACATCATTAGGCTCAAAAAAATTCACCCCATTAATGGTTGACAGTATCCTAGATAAAATTTGTCATTTAAAAAAGGATTATAATTCAGATAAACTAAAAAACGTGATTTTAAATAACTTTTACGACCTGATTCAGAATTGATGGTTTTTAGGGGTTATGCTATTTACGAGTACTAACAATCCACCTATTAATATCTTTTATTTCTTTTTTTAGTTCTGATAAGAGCTTTTTCAAACTCTTCACAATCTCAATAAGTATTTCCTTCATAATCCAGTATTAAAATAGTTACACAATCCCATTAAAATGGCCAATGCCATAGCTCTTATATTTTTGGGTTTTAAAAAATAATCCGCTTCATCAGTATTCGTAACAAAGCCCATTTCAACGAGTATCGAAGGGCGATATGTAGTATTCTCTCGTAGCACTTGAAAATTTGAAAATCGGACAGCTCGTTTTTTAAAACCTAATTTTTGGGTGCTTTCTTTCAAAATGGACAATCCCATTTCGATAGATTTTTTTATCAGCACTTCTATGTCATTGGTATTATGTACATAAACATCTATCCCTTTTGAAGAAGTATTAGAAGCATTGCAATGTAATGATACAAACACATCAGCCTTTAAGCTTTCAGCTAATTGGCTTCTGTCCGATAAGGAAATTAAAGTGTCCTTATATCTAGTTGAGTAAATGTCAAACTTGTTATTTATAAGGGTTTTATTTAGCCTTATAATCTCATTTGCAATATCAAGCACAACATCCTTTTCTTGAATACTATTTGTGCCAATTGCACCAGTATCTTTTCCACCATGCCCAGGATCGATGATAATCACTTTTTGTTGACCGAAAATCACACAGAAATGTAGCATCAAAATCACAAAACTGACGTTTTTAGGCTTTATCCTCTTCCAAAATTTTAGAGTTATTAACATAGCACTTCTCGATTTTCATAAAATTTGATACCAATTCGTATCAAATAAAAACAATTGATGTCAAAATTTATTTTATTCACAAATTACTGATTATCAGTTATTTGCGTTGTAATATACACTATTTTTCAAATATCAAAATTGACGTAAAATTTAAATCACCTTGATTATGAAAAAATCACATTATGTAACCATCTTATCATTACTTATTTCAAGTACGACTTTTGCACAAATTGGAGGTATCGAAGATTCCGTAAACGATGTTTCCGATACTATCCGAACCATTTTCCCTATTATTCTGGGCGTTATATTCTTAATTGGCTTTCTATTCAATGCAGGACACTTCTTTGGCGAAAATGCCGATTTAAAAAAAGGTATTACCCGTGTATTGGTCTTTGTATTGATTGCAGGAGCAGTCGTGGGCATCTTTACTTATCTAATTAGCATCGTAGTGTAATGAAAAGGTTCGAGGTCTATAAAAACATTCGTAAGCGAGCCGTTATAATGGGTCTGCCCATATCGTTGTTCGCTTTAATGATGACAGTTGTTATCGGTTCATTACTGTTCATCATTTTTTCTTTCAGTTTTACCGTTATCGTTTCAGTATTCCTATTGAACGGAGTCTTATATATCGCTTTAACCCACATTACCAAGAACCCAGCTTTGATGCACATCAAAAAGGTATTTCCACAAACAATTAGTAACAAAAAAGGAAGTCGCTTGTACTATGAAGAAGATTAACCTATCTGCATATCATCCTATTTTGGATATTCAAGACCATATCGTTTTTGCGAATAATGGCAATGTAATGTTGGGCTATCAAGTATATAATCCTGAAATCTATTCCCTTGCGGAAAAAGATTTTGAGGACATCCACGGTTCGTGGTTTCAGGCGTTTAAATCATTGCCTGTTGCAACGGTTATCCATAAACAGGACATTTATCAGAAATCGGCATATTTAGCCGAAGAACTTCCGAAAAAAAGCTTTTTGCAACGTGCCACTCACGATTACTTTAAAAATAGGGAATTCATAAAGCATTCATCTTACCTATTCTTTATCCTTCCACACAATAAAGCTTTGAACGCACCGAAGTTCGTTAACCCGTTCCGTAAAGTCGAAAAGGGCATCCACAAGCAAATGGACCACAACGTACAGGAATTTATCGCTTCGGTAAACGATGCTGTTTCTTTTGTAAACAATAGCCGAAAGATTTCATTAACACCTTTGGGCATTGATAAAATACTATCATTGACCAATGCTTATTTCAATGGGTTCAACGAGGGTTTTGATACTGATATCCAATTGAAAAAATCAAATATTGTAATTGGCGACCATCATTTTGATGTGCTGGCAGTTAATAGCGAACTGTGTTTTGGCGATGTGGTTCAGAGTAGCAAGACCAATGATAAATTCACTTCGGACGATTTTGTATTCCACCAGGGATTTATTGACGGATTGGGTCTGAATCTGAATGAAAACCATATTGTCAACCAAATTATTTATTTGGATGATAAACATAAGTGGCGAAAACTGCTTGACAAGAAAATCGAGGAACTCAAAAAGAGTTCCAATTTTGGAACACAGAACAAAGTCATCTTAAAGAAGATTGAAGAAATTGTTGCCAAAATCAATGAGGATGATAGTTCAAGAATCATTCGAGGACATCTAAATATTATATTCTGGGATAAGGATGAAGTACAATTAGAAAGAATTGCTTCAAAGATAAAAACCGAGTTCAAGGAACTGGATATAGTGCCTTATTACCCAAAAGGCGAAGAACGAAAGCAATATTTTTTAAACTCATACTGCTGTTTTGCTTCCAACTTTTCAAATGAAGATTTATTTGTAACCGATTTAAAACACGCCCTTTGCCTGTATATCAACAACACCAATTATCAGTCAGATGCCACAGGTGTCATCTTTAATGATAGGCAACATAACATTCCTGTATTAAAGGATGTTTGGGATGAAAAAAAGAAACGCATCAAAGCTCGAAACTTTGCCATTTTCGCACCTACGGGAGAGGGAAAATCTTTTTTGGCGAACAATATTCTACGGCAGTACTTCGAGGTCGGCGTCCGACTGGTTATTATTGATTTAGGTGGTTCATATTCAAAATTCGCCAAGCTCTATCCAAACGACCATATAATCCTTCGCTACGAGCAAGGAAAAAACTTGGGTATCAATCCATTTTATATCTCTGATGTCAATGATTTGACACCAGAGCGGTTAGAAGATTTAGCAATCTTCCTTTTGGAACTTTTAGCTTCAGGAAAGGAAACTACCAAGGCTGAAGAAGTGGCAGTCAAAAAAGTGCTTCGTTACTACTATCTACAGAATGTTGGTTGTACACATTCTTTGGAAAATTTATACCAGTTCGTTGATACCAAAAAGGACAGCATTTTAGAAGCCCTACACATTCAGGAACAGCATTTCAACATCTACGATTTTTTACACATTCTCTCTGAATATGTGGATGATGGCTTGTACAGCTTCCTGTTCAATGTAAGCGAAGACCAGATCTACAAAATTGAGGATAAAAGGTTGATTGTGTTTGAACTGGATGAAGTTAAGGACAATAAGGAAATCCTTTCCGTAATGTTGAAGTTGATTAAATCTGCCATTCAAAGAACCATTTGGAGAAATAAAGCCGAAAGGGGAATCATCCTATTCGACGAGTTTGCCAAACAGCTCAAATTCGGAAATGTACTCGAAAGTGTAGAATTCTACTACCAAGCCATTAGAAAACAGAATGGAGCAATTGGGATTATACTGCAATCCATAAACCAGTTGCCTACTAATTCAACATCGGCAAGTATTCTGGAAAACACACAGGTCATATACAGCCTTCGCAATGAAAAAGGCTATGCCGAATTAAAAAGCAGGCTCAACCTTTCCAGTCACGATTTAAACCAGTTAAAATCCATTCGGAACAACCTTACAGGAACAAGAAAATATACCGAAATGTTTATCAAAATTGGAAAGGAAAGCAACATTTTCCGATTGGAAGTACCACCAGAAGTCTTTGCTGCCTACTTAACTGATGGACGAGAGAGCGAAGAAATAATGAAGCTCTATGAAAAGCATAATAATATGGAGCAAGCCATTAAAATATTTATTAATTCTTAAAAACAAAAATTATGAGACAGACAATTAAAAAGCTAATGTTATCCGCACTATTTATAGTGCTAATTGGAAGTAACGCTTCGGCCCAGGGGATGCCTGTGTATGACAACACAAACTTTATCTCTTTTGTAAAATCATTGTTGGAATCCGGTAAACAGACCGCCAATTTAATGAAGACGGTAAAATTCCTTAAAACGCAAAAGGAAAATATCGATAAGGTCAACGATGTCATCAAACAACTTAAAGCGGTCAGGGAATTGGCAAGAAATAACCAACGCTTGTATGATGTGGTTCAAGATGATTTACGGGAAATACTCAATTCCCCTTTTATCAAACCAGATGAAGTAACTCGTATTTCAGGTTCTTTTGATGCCATCCTTGAAAATTCTATGGCAGGTATGGAATATATCGACCAAATCCTGTCCAGCGACAATATGAAGATGACCGATGCCGAACGAGCCGAAGTACTCAAAGAAAAGGAATTGGAATCCAAGGAAATGGTAGCGGAAATTGAGGCGAAAACCAGACGCTATCGGGAGATTATTCAATTTCGGGAAATGCAGCACAAAATCAATAATCGAGAAACCAATTACTAATGTCAGGTATTTTTTTAGGCATAGGGTTAGAATATGTGGACACTATTTTTCAAACGATAAAAAATAGTGATTTCTCGCAATACACTATTGCGGGGATGAAGACCCTTGCCATATTGTTCTTTCTCATCAACATCCTAAAAAAATACAATGAAGGCGTTGCCAACAATGAGGGCTACACTTGGGGATTAACACCTGCGGAGTTGGCCAAAAACTTTGCAATAGTAATTTTAGTGATTTTTTCCACACAGGTATTGGGTGTTTTCGACACTATTTTGGTGGCCATTGAAAACCAATATCGGGACACGGCACCCGCACTTCTTCCGTTGCAGATGCAAGATATTGACATCGAACAGGATGTAAGTGCTTGGGATGCCGCCACTAAAGCAATGGCAATGCTCTACGAAGCACTGGTTACACCTTTATATGGTTTAAAGATACTATCCTTTATTGTCGGAATATTTCTGTGGCTTTTGGATTTGTTTATCTACCCATTATTCCTTGCAGAGCGATTCTTTTTGCTGGGCATAATGCAAGCCTTTTTCCCTTTGGTCATCAGCTTGGCGGTTTTTGAAAAATTCAGGTCGTTGGCCTACAACTTTTTCAAACTTTACGCTGGTGTATATATGTTAGTGCCTGCCTTCTTTCTGGTCAATATTTTCGTGAATAATCTTTATACCGAAATCAACACCAATTTCTGGAGCGATTTATTTGGTACAGATTGGGGCAGTAATTTTTTCGCACCGCTTTTACAATTAGGGTCTATTGGATTTATTGTGCTGCTGAAATTCAAACTGTACAAACGGGCGACTTCGTTCACTTTCAGGCTCTTTACAGGCTGATAAAGCATAAATCAATAATTAAATGAAAACACCATATAAAAACATTTATAACATCTTAAAACTCAATCGCTTTATCGTATTAACGGTTGTTATCGGAGCAGTACTCACGTGCATCATTTCCGTTTTGATGGTCATAAAACTACATAAAGAAACGGTTAACAATGCCTTTGTGGTAAATACGGATGGAAGCGTTATTCCGCTCAAACTGGTATCTCAACAGGAGAATTTAAAAGTTGAAGTCTTGGCACAATTGGAATTATTCCATACCTATTTCTATAACATAGATGCCAGCAATTATGAAAAGAATTTGGAAAAAGCCCTCTGGTTGGGCAATAGTTCAGTAGATGCTTTGTACCGACAGAAAAAAGCCGATGGTGTTTATAACCGTTTGTTGCAATATTCGCTGGTTCAAAAAGTATTGAATATCGAATCCAAAGTTGATATTCAAAACGAGCCCTACAAATTTGAAACGAAAACCATTTTTGAAATCAACCGAGGGTCGGTAACCGACACTTATGAATTGACCACAACAGGAAATTTGATTCACGTTGACAGGAACTTTCCTAATAATACCCACGGATTGTTGATTACCAACTTTTTTGAAAACACATTACGAAAATTAGAAAATTATGAAAGCCCATAAAGGATATTAAAAAACAGATACAATGAAAGTAGAAAAAAATAAAATAGTCTTTTCCATCGTGCTGGTATGCATACTGCTTTTTATAGGTGGTTATGCAATGTTAGTATTAGGAGAAGACGAAGAACCGACCATAGAGAACAATCAAATTCCCGTACCGAAACTGGAAGACGACCAAAAGGAATACGATTCCAAATTGGATGCCTTAAACGATTTAAAGGAAGTGAGGGAGACCAATGCACCAAGTATTTATGATGAACGGCTGTTGGATTCCACAGGCGTGTATGACCCTGATTTATTGGACAAGAAAAAAATGCAGATGGTAGATAGCATCTACCAGCAAGGACAGATTCGATATTCAGATAGAACGTTTGAAAATATCAATCCCAGATACAAACCATCAAAACCATCTATTAAGAAGGAAAAAGACACAACGGATGCCATTGTAGAAAAAGAAACGAATGTCGAAGCCAAAGAACGTGCTTTGGAGCATCAACTCTTTTTTGCCTCGCATCCCATTGAAAATGATGATTTGAACTCAAAGAACACCGATGAATTTATATATGTTCGGGTTGATGGCACACAGACGGTTAAAACTAATTATCGTTTACAAATGCGGTTGCTAAAGGACGCTACCGTTTACGGACAACGCTATTCCAAAAACACGCCCATTTACGGATTTGTCGATTTTAAACCCAATCGCACAATCATAGACATTGAGAACATCAATCATCAGCCAGTAAAATTGAAAGCCTATGACTTTCAAGATGGTAGCGAAGGCATTTATATCGAAAACAGTTTTAGAGCCGAAGTTACCAATGAAATCGTTGGAGATATGGTGGACGACATCAACATTACCGGTGTTCCACAAGTAAGCGGTTTCAAGAAAATTTTCCAACGCAACCATAAAAACGTAAAGGTTACAATAACCGACAATTACAAACTCATTTTAAGGCTTCCTAAAACCAAATATCAAGGTAAGCCAATAATGGGCAATTACTAAACTTATTATTATGAAGACATATATCACATTACTACTATTTATTTGTACAATGTCAATAGTTGCACAACAACCCCTCGATACCATTTATGCCAACGACAAGAAAAATGTCGCCCTATTTTTTCCCAATCCAATACGACAGGGAATTACCGGAGCTTCCCATTTTGTATTCACCTATAATCGTGAAAAAGAGCAGTATTTTGGATTGTTACAGGCGAAGCCTGGAACTGAAAGCAACCTTTTGACCGTTACAAGTGATGGTAGCGTTTATTCTTATATTCTGAAGTATTCTGAAAAACTTCCAGAACTGAATTATTTTATCAACGAAAATGAAAGCATTGGTAGCGAGCTTCCAATAAAGATTAAGCAGAAGCCCGAAGTTAAAGCGTTGAACGAATACACAAATAGAATAACCCATTTTCAAAAATTCAGCGAGTATTTATTAAAATCCAACTTTGAGAGTATTGAAACCAAACGCAAAAAAGGCATCAAAGTACAATTGCAAAAAATGGCATACGATGCTTCTGAAGTGTATTTGGTCATTGAAGTTAAAAACAAGTCCGGAATCGATTTTGAAATCGACTATCTCAACGTATATAGAACCAACGGAAACAAAAAACGTAAAGCCTCTTATCAAAGATTGCAGCAAGAAGTGATATACAAACACAAAATGCCATATTCCATTACTGATGGAGAAAGTCAATGCTTTGTGTATGTAGTTCCAAAGTTTGTTTTAGGAGACAACGAAAAGTTAATGCTGGAGCTGAAGGAGCTAAAAGGGAGCAGGAAAATGATTTTGGAAACCAAAATTTAAGAGGTGTTTATCACCTCTTTTTTTATGATTAAAAAAGTACCTTTGTTATAAATATAACAAATCTATTGACAACTAAAATTAGAATGAATAACGAACAAACCGCAATACGAACAACTTATTTCAGCATAATTGGGAATACTGCTTTAGCCTTAATTAAAGGACTTGCGGGATTTTTTGGAAATTCTTATGCTTTAATTGCAGATGCGATTGAATCGACAACGGATATTTTTGCTTCATTTTTAGTTTTATTAGGTTTTAAATATGCAAAACGACCAGCGGACGAAAATCATCCCTATGGACACGGTAAAATTGAGCCATTAATTACCTTTGGAGTTGTTACATTCCTTGTTGTTTCTGCCACAATAATCGCCTATGAAAGTATTCAAAACATTCAAACACCTCATAAAATCCCGAAATCTTGGACTTTGATTGTGCTAGGTCTAATAATAGCTTGGAAAGAAATCTCATTTCAAATTGTAATTAAAAAAAGTAAACAAACAAATAGTTCATCATTAAAAGCAGATGCTTGGCATCATAGAAGTGATGCCGTAACTTCGGTAATGGCCTTTATCGGTATTTCGATAGCAATCATATATGGAAAAGGTTATGAAACAGCAGATGATTGGGCTGCATTATTCGCTTCAGCGTTTATTTTATATAATAGTTATTTAATATTACGTCCAGCTTTAGGAGAAGTTATGGACGAACAACTTTATGACGAACTGATAATTGAAATTAGAGAAAAATCAACAGAAGTTCAAGGTGTTTTAGGAACAGAGAAATGTTTTATTAGAAAATCCGGAATGAAATTCCACGTGGATTTACACGCAATTGTGAATAGTGAAATTTCGGTAAAATCTGGTCACGACATTGCTCATAAGTTAAAAGACCATTTACGAAAAGAAATACCGAATTTAGGACACGTACTAATTCATATTGAACCGAATTAATAAAAATAAATATATCAATAAAAATTGTCTATTCTGATGACCGAAGAAAAATTTAATAATCTTTCCTATCCGTTTTAAAACCAATTCGTTCCCTGTTTTGCTGGTCAATCTGCACTTTGTCTTTTTGCAATAAATAATTCAATGCCTGATGAATGTCCTTAAATTTGATATTCATTTCTTTTTCAAGTTGGGCTATATGTTCTTTAAGGTTGCTATAATCTGTAAGATGCTGCCGTAACGCTACAAATGCACGCATAATAGATATATTTACGTCAATGGCCTTGTCGCTGTTAAGTACGCTGGAAAGCATTGCTACACCTTGTTCAGTAAAGGCAAAAGGAGCAGTCGGGCTAAATTTGATATTCTCTGGAAGGTTATCACAATTTGTGATAACCTCTTTCCACTCGTCCTTTGAAAGCTGAAACATAAAATCATCTGGAAAACGTTTAAGGTTACGTCTAACGGCTTGTTTAAGCACTCTGGTTTCTACTTCATAAAGTTCTGCGAGGTCAAAATCAAGAATTACTTTGTTACCTTGTATATTGTGTATTTTGGTTTTTATTATTGATAGTTTCATTGTGTTTTGGTTTAAGTAAGTTTATGAATTTTGAGATGCTACTTTTGAGATAGGTTCGTTTTCTATCTCATTGAATTGGGTCCTTAATTTTTGCATATCGTCACTAACTTTACGTTCAATAACCTTTGCATAAATTTGGGTAGTAGATATTCGGGAATGGCCCAATAATTTTGAAACTGTCTCGATAGGCATTCCATTACTCAATGTTACTGTTGTGGCAAACGTATGTCTTGCGATATGGAATGTAAGGTTCTTTTTAATCCCACAGACATCTGCAATTTCCTTTAGATAAGAGTTCAGTTTTTGATTTGATATTTTAGGAAATATACTTCCTTGGGAAATGGATTTACGGTTGCTCTTGTATTTTTCAACAATTTGCATCGCTTTTGGTAACAAAGGTATTCTTATAGGCTTTGTCGTCTTTTCTCGTTTGTAATAAATCCAAAGTTCGCCATCGATGCCAATACAGATATTATCCGCAGTTAAATGAATGACATCAATATAGCTTAAACTGGTATAGCAACTAAAAACAAACAAATCCTTAACCAATTCCAATCTGTGAATGCTAAATTGTTTGTTTTCTATCTCTTGAAGTTCTTCGAGGCTTAAAAAGCCTCTTTCATTTTTAATGAATTTAGCTTTGAAATTGATAAAAGGGTCGCGTTCTATCCAGCCCAACTTATGTGATAGATTTATCAGTTTCCTAAACCGTTCTATGTGCTTCATCACGGTATTATTGCCCATTGGTTTTTGATGGTCTTCGGGTACATAACCTCGAAGATATTTCTCGAATTTTATGATAAAGTGATAATCGAGTTCCCGTAAGTAAAGGTCTGTGGTCTTATAGAATTTCGATAAAAATTTTGAGATATAACTTTGTGTAGTGTAGTAATTTTTTTGTGTTCCCCACTTTAATTTGTTTACCATATCTTCATTATGGTAATTGATAATATCAGTAATGGAACGATTATTTTCGTCATTACCAAAGTATCGAGCCTTAACAACTTGTGCAGTAATCAATTTATGCTCGTTCATTAAATCGCGATAACATTTAAAAAGATGATTGTAAGTTTCATCCAAATAACTGTTCAAGATTCTTGATTTTTGGTTAGTTCCACGAGCCCTGTTTTTATGGACATCCCAATCAGAAACTAAAACTTTTCGTTTTAAACTGATGGTAGCCCGTTTACCATTTACCGTAATTCTTGCGTAAATTGATGCTTGGTCATTTTTTGCCCTGGAGAAGTCCGCCCAGAACAAAATACTGAAGGTGGAAGATGTTTTCATTATTTCGTCTTTTAGTTAACAATAATTCGTTGTTATCAGACGAAAGTCAAATCACTTATAAAGATACATTTATTTATCGATTAGCAGACAGTTAGCTACAAATCTGGTCAACACTTTTTGATTTTTCAAATTGTTATCCGATTTGTTGACGTTTTTAATCAAAACATATCAATTCTTATGATATTCTTAAAAACAGAAAAACCTGTAAATCATACGATTAACAGGTTTTTGTTATAGATTGATACTATAATTTGTCGGGGTGGCAGGACGACTAACCGTTCTGCGTTTCCCTTTATTTATAAGGACTTTAAAAGTTGAGATTTTTAGCACTCACCGAATCACTCAACTATTAATAAGAACTTTTTGTTTGCGATTGTTATTCGTAAAGCGGTTGCAAATATAAAACGCTTATTGTTACAATACAACCTAAATTTACACAAATTTTATGAGGATTGAAAGTAATTTGTAACTATTTGATATACAATATAACCTCTTCCATTTCAATACCAGAATACTCTGAAAACTCTTTGATAGTCACGAATTGATGAGGTTCTTTATCTAAATAATTTCTTATGTCCTGAAGCAATTTACGTCCATAACGTTCACTTCTGCCTGTAATAAGCTGAACATCTTTTGGATATATACATAATCTTCTATTTGGAACCATAATACTCTATCTATACTTTATCTACGCTTTATCCATATATCATCCATACTTCATGTTTTATGATGATGGTGATGATGCGTTGTTAAAATGTTGGAAACCCGAATGGGTTTTCAATATTTTAATGACGTTTTTGGTTGTATCGGAATGGATGACCTAAAACGGAATTGGTTTTTTAACAACGTGCCATAAAATTACGTGATTTGGTTTCATTAATCAAAAAACGAATTAATATGGCAAAACAAACTGGAATTATTAAACTGAAAGGAACTATCGGTGGTATTTCCTTTTACAAAACGACTGATGGGCATTTAGCACGAGAAAAAGGCGGTGTGGATGCCAATCGTATTGCAAATGATCCTGCGTTTCAGAGAACGCGTGAAAATGGGTCTGAATTTGGACGTGCTGGTAAAGGTGGCAAGCTCTTGCGAAATGCTATCCGTATTCTTTTGCAAAACGCTAAAGATAAACGTGTGGTTTCTCGTTTGACCAAAACACTTGTAGCAGTTACCAAAACTGATACAACCAACGAAAGAGGTTTAAGAACCTTACAGGATGGCGATTTAAGCTTATTAAATAGCTTTGAATTCAACTTGGGTGGAAAGTTAGGCACAACGCTTTTTGCTCCGTTTACGAATACTTTTGACCGTGTTTCTGGTGATGCTAACGTAAACCTTGATGCGTTTTCTCCAACTGTTAGAATTGCAGCTCCGACTGGAACAACCCATTTTAAGGTGGTAATGGGTGCTTCTGAATTGGATTTTGAGAACGAAACCTCAACATTTGAAAATGATGAGACTGTCATTCTTCCTTACACTTCTGCTGATACAGCTGCTATTGCCTTGACCGCTTCTTTGACCGCTAATTCAACGCTCCCTGTTGTACAGGTACTTGGTGTTGAGTTTTACCAAGAGGTAAACGGACAAATGTACGAGCTTAAGAATGGTGCTTACAACGCCTTGGCAATTGTTATTGTTGACACTCCGTAAGTATGGAATTAGTGCTGCATAGAGCCTATTTTGAAGAGGGCACCAATGGTGCTCTCTTTAATTCTGATAGATTCCTTTGTCATACCATCGAATTGCCCTGGAACGATAACAAACGAAACATTTCCTGTATTCCTGAAGGTGTTTATGACCTTGAACCACGTTTTTCTAAACGGTTTAAGCATCATTTGATTTTGAACGCTGTAAAAGGTAGAAGTTTTATTCTCTTTCACCCTGCGAATGATGCTCTAAAAGAGCTTCAAGGGTGCATTGCTCCAGTAACGTATTTGAGTGGCATAGGAAAGGGGATTTACTCTAAAAATGCTATGCAAAAACTATTGTCTTTGGTGTATCAAGCTAAAGACCGAAAAGAAATCATTTTATTAACTATTAAATCACAGAATTATGAACATTGTAAAACGTTATAAAAAACCAACTCCCAAATTTTTCAAGACTTTACGCAATATTGGTATTGCATTGGCTACTGCAGGTGGTGCCATCATAGCTGCACCAATTTCGATGCCTGCCATTGTGGTAACTATTGCTACTTATATGACCGTTGCTGGAACTGTGGCCACCGCAGTTAGTCAAGCGGTTGTTACTGATGATGAAAACACAGAAACTGATGAGAATGACGATGGATTATAACACCAAATCTGCCATTATTGGTGGTACTTTCTTTTCATCTATTTTAAATATTGGTGTTGAAGATTTGATTACCACTATTATTTTGGCTGTTGTTGGTGCAATCGTAAGTTTCTTTGTTTCCCTACTGCTTAAAAAGTTTATCACTTTTCTCGGGGCAAAGTGTCGTAGGTGGAAGTGATTATTGATGTTAAGCGGTGGGAAAGATAAATAAAGGGCATTTTCTAAAAAATGCTCTTTTTTTATGCGCGGTGTTGAGGTGGGTAAATGGAAAGAGCGATACCCTGATAAGGGATTGAGAGAATGTAATGCATCCTACCGCAGACACTTGGTAAACATTAATAATTGCTGTAACCTACACCGTTGAAATGGGTGGTGGGGAAAAGTGGCAGTCTTGTGTGTTCTAAATTTCAATGCCAGTTCTGAATTGAGCGTGGGGAATGTCGGATATTTTACATAATGGCGTTATAGTACAGAAACCAAATGAATGCTACTATAACTACCCGTTATGTAAACATAGCTTTGGGTAGTTTTTGGTGTGCGCCTTTCGTCAGGCTCAAGACAGGCTATGGAAACAGCTCTTTGCTTTTTTGCTGTACCAAATTGTGCAAATAATTCTTTTAAGCAAAACAAGCAATGTGCTGTGTGAGGATTGGCAGCCAAAAACTACAAGCGCGTTGGCGAGCGGAACAAACCAAAAGACAGAGGATTTTTGCTTTTGCAACAAACTGGGTTTTGGTTTGTGGGGAATTGTAAAATAAATTTTTCTTAAAAAACAGGGGTCAGAACCTATGACCCTTATTTAAGTTAATATATTGATAATTAAGAACTATAAACTACCCAACAAAATTCATTGGGACAAATTATTTCAAAATTGATTTTTTTTAAATAGTGAAATAAAAGAAAGCTCCGATTTTAGAAATGTGTAAATTCCCATTAGTGAAGATAATATTGCTAGTAGACTTTCTAAATTCATACTGAAATATACAACTATTTGCGATGTCTTTTATTTACTAATTTCTTTCTAATTGATTCAATTTTATTAATTTCTTCTAGGTTAAGATTGAGATAATTATTTAAAATTTGATGATTGTATTTTAACAAAACGTCTTCAATATCATTTTTGCCCTTAAAATCTTTTTTGTAAGAATTAAAATCATTGTGATGAGCCATTGGAATAGGCAATACTCTAAACTCATTTGGCGTAAGCTCTAAAACGCCACCGCCATAGTAACGTCCTTCCAGTTCTGCAAAAGCTAATGTTAATGAATTATAGAATGAAAATATAAAATCATTTAAATTATTACCTTTTTTAACGGTTACATTATAGGCACTATCAGTTACAAATACATTCGCTTCATTTTTTAATAATTTTGGGTATTCGTGAGCACGTTTAAAGAAAAAAGCTTTTGATTGTTTAGCAATATTGGGCACTTGATACCAATGGTCTCTTTGTTTACATTTGAATCTGTCTTGAAGCTCTTCCAGTTCACCTAAATCTATATAATCCTGCACATTAGAAGGAATATTTTCAACATCCAAATTATTAAAGTCCAATAAAAAAGCGGGTTTATTTTCCTTAATTAACTTTGAATAATCATGCCTATTAAAAGATACAGAACCATTAACAAAAAAACCTTTTTGTACTATTGGTTTTGCATATTCCTCTAAACCATATTTATCTAAAGTTTCTTTATCAATAATGAAATAATTATTGGCAGCAGTAACTATACCTGCTTTATTATCTACATAATCAGAAACAAGATTTAGGTCTTTTTTTATGTTCTCAAGGAATGTATGCTCTTCTGGCGTTATAAAATGATGTGTCCATTTTTTACTTGACTCTGATACACTTTCATTACTATACAATCTAAAACTTCTATTTTGAAGCTCATCCATTGATTTAATTGTTGTATAAAATGTACCTGGTACTTTATGCTTTTTATAGCCAATTAACAATACTGTATCTTGACCTTTACACTCCAAAAATTGAAGCTCGTCAAACATAAAAATCTCGATACGCTCAAAAGACATTTTAAGCAAATCTCGAATTTCTTCAGTAAACTTTACTTGTAGCAGTTCTAATGGAAGTACAAAAGCTAAAAGACCATCTTTCTGTAGTTTAGAAATACCGCTAACCAGAAATGATGTCCAAATATTGTTTATTTTCCTATCAGCAAGGTTTTGCTCTAAATGAATTTCTTTAGCTAGTGCCTTTTGCTCATCAGTGAGGTAATTACTTTTTACATAAGGTGGATTCCCCAAGATAGCTGAAAATTTCTTTTTGCTATCAGAGTGGAAAAGAAGATAATCTTTGTTAAAAGCAGATACTTTTATAGAATCATTCGTATTCTTACTTTTTGCCTTTTTTAATTCTTCTTTTTCCCTTTCAACTATGGTTAAATTAATTTTATTGAAATTATTTAATGTTTCAATTTCATTTATAGCCTGTACAAAATTGCCATCACCAACACTTGGTTCAAGCACAGAAATATTAAGCCTATCTATTTGAGATAAACAATAATCTGCAATAAATTTTGCTAGATTAAGAGGTGTGTAATATGAGCCTATGCTTTTTTTATTCATTTTCTAATTTCAGCCAATTTATATGGTCTTATATTATTTCGTTTTTGGGTTGTCTTAAGCAATTCAATTACTCCTTTATTAGACTCCTTTAATAACTCTTGTGTATCTATCACTTCTTGCAGCGCCTCAATAGCTTTCGTAACATTTTCTGCTCTTTGCTGTAAAACTGTTTCACGCCTTTCATACAACAATTGAGGTCGATTTAAATAAAGCCTTTCTGTCATATATCTGGTACTAACATATTTACCATTAACTTTATAATCATCACTACTAACATCAAATAATTCTGAATAATTATATTCAGAGGGATCTGGATAACAAATTATATCTAAATCATCTGCATCATTTGGCCAGTCATTACTCTTAAACCTGTTGCATATTGGACAGCTATAGAATAAGTTGCAAATATCATTCTCTAAAGCTTTAAATCTTTCAATTGATTTTGGCTTATAATGCTCAATGTGATAATGGTCAATGCCTCCAAATTGTGCTTCATTAATTGAACAATAAATGCATTGAAAAAAACACTCTTCTGCTATTTGTTCTTTCCAATCTGTATATGTTCCTTTTTCCGGTTGATTAGCCTTATCTTTAACTATAAGTTTCCAATTCACTACTCCTTGATTTTATTTTCAATTTTCTTCTGAAGTTCTTCTAAAAATTGAATTTTACTTTCATACTCATCTAACCAATCCTTCCTTTCACCTAAACCACTATCAATTTGAACATTTAGCTTAAGTTGTAACGCTTTCAAACGTATTAAATCATTTTCGTCACTCTTACCTGATGCTACTAACTCTGACAAATGCTTTAATTCTGAAAGCTCTGAAATATTTTCATCTAAAAAACTTTGACTTGCACGAATAAACCTCTTTACATATTTCTCACCATCATTAATAAATTCTTCTCTACCTATTATATCTTCAAATTCACTAAACTTTTCCTGTAAGTCATCATCGTTTTTATGTGACGTTATTACATAGATTGGAATATCTTTAAAATATTTTCTTATCTCTAAAACGAGCTGATTTCCTCTATAACCAACAGGACCTTTTCCTCCTTCAGAATCATTATGCATTTGTTCATCAAAAATTAAACAAACTATATCATTTTGCTCTACCCAATCTTTGTATTGAGCTATTGAATCATCAGGAAAAGGAAATGTATCAACCACCTCAATACTAGAATCAAAATTTTCTAAATGAGATTCAAGAATTGATTTTAACGTTTCTCTTTGTGCTTTATCATCATCTATGATGCCTATTTTACTCATAACTAATTTCTTTGTTTTCTTTCTTTTGGAAGCCAAATTTTAAACCTAGCTCCTTTTAATACAGGGTCTTTATCAAAAGAAATATTACCGTTTAAATCGTTTACTATAGAATTGACGACTGTAAGACCAAGACCAGTACCAATACTCTTACTGCCTTGTGTTGGATTTACTTTAGTTGAAAAAAGCGGTTCAAATAGCCTGTGCTCAAACTCTTTAGAAACACCTGGACCAGAATCAGAAACAATGAGAGAATATCCATTTTCAATCAATTTTTTTGGTTCCTTCAAGTCTTCTTCAATTAATCTAACTTCTATCAATCTCTTACCAGACTCCAAAGTAGCAGCGGTATAAGCGTTTGTTAAAAGGTTAATTAAAACTGTTTCAATATCCATTTGAAACGTATATGTATAAATATCTTTAAGTTCTGTATTAATGCTTATTGAAGCTGCTTTATATGCCGGTTCTAACTCATTAACGACAGACTGTATAATTTTAGCAATATTTACATTTTTTTTATTACGTTTCTCTCTTTGAACTCTTGTTAATGCGTAAGCACCCCATGCAGCAACTCTTTTCGATGATTTTACAGCTTTTTCGATTTCCACTATCGCATCATCAACTTTTGGAACTTTTCTAGATAATGCAAGTTTTGCTGCCATTACAGAACCTTTAAGTTGAGTTATAGAACCTTCCGTTTCATGACCAAAAACCGCAGAGGATATACCTATTGTTGCTAAACCACTTAAGGTTCTATTCCAATTAAGAAGTTCTGTAATTGTTTTTTCAACTTTATCAGTTGTACCACTTAAATCATTTACATTTTTTTGAACCCTCTCTTTAATGTGACTAGCTACATCAGAGTTATTTTGAATCTCTAAATTGATGCTATACAAATCCTTTTCAATACTATTTAAAGCTTTTATTATTCGTTCAGTTCTTGACTCTTTACTACGTGATTTTCTTTTAGCCTCGTTAATTTTTGGTATTAATCTCGTTCTGTAAGACTCAAGCATATTTATAGTACCCATTACCAAACTTTTTAAATCATAAAAAGCTTCTGATTCTACCAACCCTTCTCTTGCAGCACTATCCGCTAATTCTACATTAGAATCTCTAGCTATAAAAACAGCACCTACTAATTGATTTGGTGTAACACTATAATTTGCAGACCTACTAATACCAGCTGGATCTTTAGCTTTTCTATCAGCTAATCCTAACCAATCATACCCAAATTGAGAACTAGGGAAGCCATAAGGTTTAACAACTATTCTGTCACGATATATTTTTATACCAGCATTGTTATCGAGAAACTCTCTTAATTTGGTTAGATTAAATTCAAAATCTTTTACTGATGCACTTTCTCTTAAAAAGAAATAAAGTTTAATAGTAGCTGAACCAGATCTAATTTTATTTTCAATTAAATTAGTGGTATCAATACCTGTTCTTGTTAATAAGTTAGACCATTCAATTTTTTCAATAACTTCTTTGTCATTATACTTGTCCCAGTAAGTATAAATTATTTCTGTACCCGTACCAGGATAATAAGCTTCAATTTTAATTTCAGCTGCATCAAGATAATTTGAGTTAATTTCTTCTGATGGAAGAGGATAGACATCGTTAACTAAAGAAATATGAAAATCTTGAACATCTTCAAAAGGCGGTGTTAAGGCAGATAGTTCTTGAAAAAGATTTTCAATATTTGTCTTTGTCCATGATTGACGTTGCTCTTCAATTAATATTTCCGTACCCGTTGCCGAAGGTTTACCATCAGTTAGAGGTAAATTGATTTCTTTCGGCTCAAAAATTTGAACATGAATATCTGAAAGAGATTTACCTTCAACATCAAAATCATCCCAATTGACTTTTAAGCCTATAAGTTTTTCATCTTTAGATTTTGTTCTCAATTCTAGTTTTGAACCTAGTCTATCAGTGGATATACGTCCAATTCCTTTTTCACCAGTTTTTCTACGTCCTAATTTACTTTTCGTTGAAACCCTTTTACCTGAATACCCAATTCGTAACCAGCTATTCTTCAATTCCTCTGGTTTCATGCCAAAACCATTATCAGCGACACGTATTATGTCTTTAGTTTCAGAGAAAATCTCAATATCTACTTTTGTGGCATCAGCATCATAGCTATTTTTTACTAATTCTAATAAAGCAGTTGAATGATCTTTAATACTATCTCTTCCTAAATGAATTAAAGTTTTAGCATCAATATAAAATCTTTGATTTGTAGGGTCTAGCTTTGCCAATTCTGTAGATAATGAAACAATATCATCTAAATTTGGCGGGTTACTTTGTATGGCCAAGAGTAATTTTGCTTGTATTTCTTCTGATTTACTCACTATGAATTAATTAGATTTCTTGGATTCATGTTTAAAACCTTTGCTATTTTGAATAGTGTAGGCAGTGATGGTTGCCTATGATTTGTACACCAATTAGATACGGTTGTTTCACTCATATCCAACTTTTTCGCCAACCATTTATTGGACTTGTTTTTTTCTGCTAGAACAATTTTTATCCTATTGTAACTATTAAATACAGGCATATTATTTACACTAAAACACAAATATATTTAAGTTTTAGCATATTTTATTAAAATATCTTAACTATCTGCGTTTATCTAAACTTTCCTTATCAAAAGCTATCAAATTGAAGAGCTGTCGCATTCTGGAACGTACTCTGTTTCCGTATTTTTCTTCCAATTCTTGAGCATTTAAGTTTGTTGTGGCGTGAGTTCTAATTTTTCGCTGAAGAAATAAATCGTAGCGAGATAAAAGGATTTCGCCCATAACATTGCAGTCTTTTCCAAAATGTCTGCCAGTTGTTTCTACTCCTAAATCATCAAAACAGTAGAAACCACTGTTCCCGTATTCTTGAATGGTTTTGTAGCCAATATTGTTGAAAGCAAACGTGATGTTTCTTGCCGGTATCAATTCGTAAGATTTTTGGTGTGGTACGATGTGTCTTAATAATTTCATTAAACTGGTTTTTCCGCAACCCACAGGACCAGATAATAGAATGCCTTTATTGGGATCTATATTTAGTTTTGCACTGGCTTCAAAATCGCGAATAAAATAAATGCACAGTTTGTAAAGAACGACCTCATCTTCTTCATAAATCTTAAAATTTTTGCCAAATAGCAACTTTCCTTTAGCATCGAGATAAATGAGTATGCTTTTGAAATCGTATTGAATACAATTGTCTTTTAACTCGCCAAGTTTGTATTGGACACCTTTTTCTACAATGATATGTGGTCGCTGATTTTTCATAAAGGTTCGTTGTAGTTTTTATTTTTAGTAGTCTTGAGGTTGTCCGAATTTGGGACACTGCTATTTTGGTTTAAATCATTTTCAGAATCGTTAAAATCTAAATTTTTTAAATTTTTTTGTTTATTAATGTTTTTGTTTTCTATAGTTTGTATATGTTTATATATAGGTACCAGTGCTTGTCCACTGCTTGTCTCGATTTGAGTAGAGTTGTGTCCCACTACTTGTCCAGTACTTGTCCCAAATTTGAACATCTTAATTTTACTCCCTCTATACGGATTGTGAGATGGGAAATACACGATATATTTCCAATGATTTAATTCCTTGATGCATCTGTGATAGGTAGACTTTGAACCTATTTTAGATAATTGCATAACCTCATCACGGTTTATATAAAACTCTTCCAAAAATCGATTTAAATTCCATAACTGAAATAAGGCTATGTATAGGCTTATGTGGGTTGGGTTTAATCGACTATCTTTAGAAAATTGGTTAAAAACTGCGTTGAGATGTTTGATATAGTTTACTTCATTCATACAAATGGATTCCTGCATACGCAGGAATGACAGTGAGCGTTAAAACTTATTATGGATGCGATTTTCTTCCATTACTTTTAGGATTTCTTCGTAATCGTAATAGATAACACCACCAACTTTTGTGTATGGCAATGTTCCATTGATACGAAGATTTTGTAATGTACCTGGTGAAATACTTAAGAGGTCGCGTACCTCTGGTGATTTGAGCCATTTTTTGGGCGCGAAACCTGACTGGTGGTTAATGATTGCTTTGATGTCTTCCAGTAATTCTTCTTTGAATTCTCGAAGATCTTCTGTAGTGATAATTGTTGCTGCCATTATAAACGATTTAAGATTAAAAAGCTACCGCTTTGAACTTTTAGCTTCGCAGCAGTAGCTATTAATGATTTTTAATTATATCCTGAAACAAATTTCAGAATGACAAAAAAACTCTCACAAATATTTCGACTGTGCTCAATATGACAGTGAGAGTTTTATAGTGATTTGACTTTCGTTTGGCAAATATGAAGTGGATTAATGAAGTTTATTCACAAGACACACCCAAGTTGGGTGATTTTAACCAGTCATTTTTAATGGATTACATTGTTGTGTATTGGAATTTAGATTGATTAGTCAATCAATCAAAAAGAAGTAAAAATTATGCCAAAAATAAACACCCAAGATGTACCCAAGTTGGGTAATCTATTCGTCTAATTCTTCCATTTTTTGAAGCAATGATTCTCGAAGGTTATCGATAAATTTTGTAGGACTAATTTTCCTTGAACGAATCTCAAGAAAAGTACGATAGAAGTCTCCTAATTCTATGTTAAACAATTGCTCACAAGCCATTGCCATTTCTTTAATATCGGCAGTTCCACTATTTATACAACCAGAACTTTGTAGTGCGTAAATCAATTCAATTAAGTCTGTTTTGTTTGCTGTCCAAAACAATCTTGACTGACTTTGAAAAGGATTAATTGTTGTTTCCATTCCATTACTATTTTCGAGTTTATTAATTTCTGTTTTTAGATATACAATTAACATATCGTAAGCTAAAATGGTAGCTACTGTGCTATCATGACTTGTAGAAAATTTATCATCAATAAAAAGTGTAAATGTATCGGGAAATAAACGAATGTCTATTTTTCCACGAACAAAATAGTGTTCGTCTAATGATGTTCCACCTCTTCTATAGTAGTGATAAAACTCAAGGTGATCGTTAAAATAATTTTGTAATCTATCTATATGTTTGTTGAAATATTTGATTTGAGATTTATTACTAGACCTTGGCCTTTTACTTTCGATATTAAATATTTTTTGATAGTAAATAAGCTTACTAAATACTTGTGGTTTTAAATTTTTAAAGAAATGAATTTCATCATTTACATTTTTAAATTTTCTTTTTATAACATTTGCTCTTAATTGTTCTAATGCTCTTTTGGTTATTAAAATACCTTCTTCTGCTTTTTCCAAAATATCTTCGTTTTCTGACTCTAAAAAGTCGAGAGATGTTTCTAAAGCAGTTATTATGTTATCGTAGAACTTCAATAGTAAATATAAAATGCTGTTTGTATTATTTGTTTAACTTTTCAAAAAGAATTTCATTAATATTTTGCCCTGAAACTTTGAAACCCTGTATTAGGTTGTTTGTATCATAAATAAAATTTACTTTACCAAAAAAAGCTTCTGACGAATAAAAACTATTTTCAGATAGAGGGTTAAGTGTTATTTTGTAAGTTGTGTTAAGAATAGCAACCAATTTATTGGCTAAAACCTTTATTTCGTATATGATATTCAGTTCTTCGTTTTTATAGAACCCTGTATATTTTTCTAAATCCGATAGTTTGTTATCTACCTCTTTAATTAAATGTATTCTTTTACAATACCTCACAATATCTGCAATTTGAAATTCTATTCTGTTTATATGAAAAATAAATTTTGAATGGGGATAAGGGGGAAACTTAAATGTATTTTCATCAATCATTGGTAGTTCAACTTTACCATCATAGCCTATTTGTTGCCAATATAATTTTTCACCTTCTGTTGTAATGTTATAATACAATCCAGGGTATATTTCATAGGTGCCCTCATATTTCTTTAATGTGCTATTAGAAATAGGGTTTTTTAATTTACTTTCTAATAAACCTCTCTTCAAAATGATCTCTAAAGATTTATATACTATATCTAGCCCTAACATGCTAGCTTTATTTGATAGGAAAATAATTGATATATCATGTTTTGGGGCATGCAAAATATAAGAACGGTAGCTTTCGGTACCGCCTCCATGAAAAACCACGTCAATCCCTTTATGCTTATCGACCTGTAAACCTATTCCATAGTTGGTATTTATTTGGGTAGAGGTAGTTGTGATTTGTTGCATTTTATCAAAATACTCTCGTTTTCCAACTTTTGTTTTTTGATAATTTTTGGCCCACAAGCTTAAATCATTTATAGAAGTGTAAATACCTGACGAACCTATTGTTGCTAACTGAACCGGGAAGTTAATATACACTCCGTTTATAGATTTGTATGAATACGCTTTGTTTTTAATAACATCATCCGTGTATTCTACTAAATGTGTTTGTGTCATTCCAAGTGGCTTGAAAATTTTCTCTTGCAGCTGTTCTTCAAATGATTTTTTACCAACACGCTTTATAATCTCTGCTAATAGTATATAACCAGTATTATTATATTCAAACATTGTTCCTGGTTTAAAGTTTATTTCTCTAACACTTAATAACATATCAAGAACCTTATAATGATGCATCGTTTTAACTCCTTTTAATTGTGCCAATTCATCTGGATTAGGTAATCCATGAGTGTGATTGGTAAGTTGTTTGATGGTAATTTTGTAAGGAAGGTGTTTTAACTCTGGAAGATGTATTCTTATATCATCATTGAATGACAGCTTACCTTCATCTTCTAGCAATAAGGCTAGATATGCTGTAAATTGTTTAGATACCGAAGCTATGTTAAAAAGCGTTGTGTTAGTAATTGGAATTTGATGTTCCAAATTTGCCAAACCTATTTGGTTTGAATACACTATTTCACCATTTTTGATGACAGAAAGAGCTGCACCTAGTTCTAATGGTTTATAATACGATTTTAATACCGAATCTACTTTATGGTATTCTTCTTGTTCAATATTTTGTCCTTGAACTTGACAACCCGATGAAATAAAAAAAATTATAATTGTTATTATTTCTTGAAACCTCATTTTTACATGTTTGATAATTATACTGTAAAAATGAAGTATAATTATAATTTGTACGACCGATTTTAGAAAGTCGGTCTAAAAAATGGTTTCAGTATGCATTTTAATCGTTCGATTTTATGCTAAACCTTTGATTTTCTGTATTCAGTAGGTGTTACTCCTACAAGTTTTTTGAAGGATGTATTGAATGATGATTTAGAATTAAACCCAACTTCATATAGAATTTCTAAAACAGTAAGTTGGCTTTTAGAATTTTCAGATAATAGTTTTTTAGCATTTTCTATACGGTATTCGTTTACAAAATCAAAAAAGTGTTTCCCGATTTGTTGATTTATGATTACCGACAAGTCTCTAGAATTTATTTGTAATTGACCAGCTAATTTTTGAAGTGTTAATGATGGATCTAAATACGGTTTTTCTTTTTCCATAAACTCAAATATTTCCTGAACTCTTTTATCTTCAACTTCTATTTTTTTATCTGATAAAGAAGTGATACTGGAATCTATACCTTGAAAAACTTTTGGTGCTAATAACGCCTTGCTAAACAACCAACTCATCAAACCAACACCAAATAGCAATGTTAAAATTCTAATATTATTAATGACAACTGTATCTTCTGTATTAAATTTTAAAACGTTTTTAATGAAGGTTAATAATATACCTATACTTATTATAATTAAAAACTGCTTTAGCCACTTGTAATTTATCAAACTATTTGGGTTTGAGTAGTTTTGCTTTACTATCTTTCGATACCTTACAACCTGGTATATTTCAGCGACTAAATACGCTAATACCAAAATATACTGCATACCAGTAATAATTTTAATCTCTGGTTGCGAATTATAATTATTGTAGAATATTTCTTGTTGTGAAACAGTAACATCAAAAAAATTAGGGTATAAAATCACTAAACTTATTAGTATTGGTATAAAAAATATTAGATGTGCTACTTTAAGTTTAAAATTGTCATAAATAACTGATAAGATATATAGATAAAACAAAGGTTCTTTGAGTCCAGATAATATTTGAGTTCTTAACATTTCAAATGTGTAAGAAACAGAGATGAATTTATGATAAAAAAAAGAAGATATATCTAATGCAGTAACGATTAGAAAAATTGCAAAAAGTATATTACTTAATTTTTTTGTTGTCTTAACATTTAATAGGTACAAAGCAAAAAACAACAACAAAAAGACAACTAAAAAGCTTAAAATTTCAATAGTGTTAAATGTCATGCAGCAAATATAATAGTATTATTTACTACCAAAATTTATTATTCTTTTAATTTATTTAATTAGTAAGATAACCAATTAATTTAGTTTATATTGTGCCTTTACTTCGTTTTGAATTTCTTGTTTTGCAATTTTCACACCTCCTTGACTTCCAAAAATTTGATAGCCATATTTTGCAGTATATATTCTATCTATTAGCATTTTTAGAGGTGCTTCTGCTAGTTCTTTTTGCTTTACTGCAGCATGAACAATTGGCAAGTATTTTTCCATCATAAATAAATTTGAGTGCTGAATAACCTCCCACATTACATGCTCAAACTTTTCGCCTACTAAAGATTTACCAATATAAGTATTGTACTTATTGAAAAGAGAATCTATTTTTTGTTGATTTATGAGGTCTAACTTATCTTGTATTTTTGGATTATAGCGGTCATATTGATCGTCTTGGTCAATTTCATTAATTATTTTCACTAAACTTTCATCTAATTTATTCTTGATGGCATAATCCTTTATGTTAAAGGATTTATTCTTTTTCTTTGGTTGCTCTACTTGACATAGCTTTAGTTGTTCTTCTAATTTGCTTTTTACAAAAGCACTATAATTTTTGAAATATTTTTCAAAAGAAACCACATATTCACAACTTCTTTCATCTAAAACGAACTTTGCGAAAGCAACAGCCAAATTTTCTTGTGATTCATTAAAGCAGTCTAAAGCTGTTAGTATGTTCCAATAGTCAGCGACATCAAAATTCCCATTCTTCTTCACTCTAGTTTTTGTTTCTTCTAAAAACTTTTCTCCATTTTTAAAATTATTATTTGAATGAACATTTTTCATGGGGGTATATACCAACATTTCTTGATTGAAGTTCTCTAGAGTGAATTGTTTAGCCTTGCTTTGAGATAAAACACTTATGGTAGAAATAATAAATAATGTTAGGATAGAAAATTTCATATTTATTTTTTAAAAATTATTTATTAAGCCTTATCTTATTTAAAAATTTATATATAGCAAAAAAGCCTATCGTGATTAGCAGAAAATGTAAAATGTTTAATAAGGTTTTGGATTGAATGTATAGACCAATGTAAGGTATTGTCAATAAAGATAGACCTATGCTACTTATTAATGATAAAAGTATTTTAAGCACCTTTGCAATCATTTTTTGAGAATTTAAGTTATTCCATAATACATTGAAATTCAAATAATTATTTTCTAACGCTTCCAATGCTTTAAGCTAAAATTGGTTATCATTGAGTCTTTATCAAAATCTATATATAATTCTTTCACCTCTATTGGATCAATGTCCCAGCCGTAGTTGACTGTTATTTCATAAATGATTTCGAAATTATTTTCATTTTGATAATTTCTAGGCTCTCCCAATAATTCAATGACTTTCTTTAATTCCATTCCTTCCTTAAGATGGTTTTTCATTACGTCTTGAACCATATTTTCTCGAAATTCATAAAATCCATCGAAGCTTTTATTCCATTTTGATTTCTCAAATTTCATTTCTTCTACTCCACAACTTAATAGGAGGACATAAGCTAATAAGATTACTATTTTAATTAAGATTTTCAATTTATAAGATTTTGATTTTCAATAAGGTAAATGTTCTTGTGAAATCGTCTTGATTATTTGTTTTTTGGGGGTTACATTATAACAAAACAGTCATTAATGATATAATAAAAGTGAAGATGTAATTTTTCATAATTCATTTTTATTAATTAAACCTAGATACATTTTTAGGCGAATGATTTTTTTTACCGAAGTATATACCTGTTGTTTATAGACTTCATCTTGTTCCATTTCTTCTAAAATTGAGTTAATAGTTTCAGTTTCATCAATGGGCATTAACAACATATCATTACCTGCCTTTGAGGCTAATAAGGGAGCATTATTAATAATAGTAACTGCTTTCATAATATTTAAAGCATCTGTAATTACTATGCCTTTAAAACCCAGAGTATCTTTTAACAATCCTGTTACTATATTTTTTGAGCAACTTGCAGGAAGTCCATTTGTACTGTAGGTTGGGTTATTTTTTATTGTAATATGTGCCATCATTATAGATAAAACTCCTGCTTCTATAAGTGGGGGATATACATCTAACTCTTTTAAGTCACCATCTATATATACTGATTTTTTATGTGTATCTCCTTTAACTAATCCGTGACCTGGAAAATGTTTAGCTGTTGCAACAATGCCTTGTGATTGTGTTGTTTTTATAAATTGTTTACTTAACTCAACTACTTGTTTTTTATCGCTCCCAAAACTTCTATCTTTTATGGCTTCGTTTAGTGGGCTAACATCTACTACAGGAGCAAAATTTTGATGAAACCCGATGTCGAGTAATTGGTTATTAATTATCCTAGCGATGGAGTCAGCCTGTTTATCTGTTTTAATGTCAATAGTATTTATTAAAGGAGAAGTTCCTTGTAACCTTCCATTAACTAAACTGGGCTCTGCATCAATTGAAAAAAGTAAGGGTATTTGGTTGCTTTTATTTGAAATGGCGTTGAGAGTATCTATTAAATTCTTGTGATTCTCTTTTGTTCCTTTAAGAAATACAATTCCGCCTATTTTATTTTTCTCAACTAAATCTAGAACCACATCATTTGGTTTACCTAATTCTCCAGCTGAAGTGATAATCATTTGAGCGACTCGAGTTGTATCATTTAATGAATTAAAAACAAGATCTACTGCATGTTCAATATCTGGATTATAATCATAGAAATTTTCTATAGATGTTTTTTTTGATTGTCCATAAGTAAAAAAACAACTAGCTATAAAGATATATTTGAAAATTAATTTCTTCATAATTTTTGCTATTACTCATTTAGCTTAATAAACTCTACTGGTTTTGATTGTAGATTTATGGTAAACGAAGTTATTTCGCCCCAATTGCTAGTTCTAAAATTCACTGGAAACTCTGGATTCATAATATCAGAAATATCCTCTAGCGGCTTCATAACAAATATGTCGTGATGAAGATGTTCTAAAAAGAATTTGTAATCTGGATAGATAGCATATAAACTATCATGCTCTAAAACAATCTTTATTTTTCCATACCCTTTATGTTCATACTCTCCAACGTATGATTCTAATTGATGTGTTGGTGGTTTTTCTTTATTAATTGATTTGTTTACTGGATTAGTTTGGTAAATATCTGTAACCAAAACTGGATAATCTTTACTTTTCTCTTTCTCTAACATTCTATTCTTAATAATATCAGCAATCACATAAGGTAGAATAGAATCATCTTGATTTGTTAATACTGTAATGCCTAGATTTTTAAACGGATATGTAACAACAAGTGTGCTAAACCCAGAGGTATTACCTCCATGATACACTTTAAATTCTCCGTTTTGAGTTTCAACTCGCCATCCTAATCCATAGCCTGTTAAGAATAACGAGGACTCATAATCTCCTTCTCTTGTATTGTGAAACTTTCTTGCATTTTTAACAAATGCTTTAGGCAGTACCTGGTTATTATTTCTTGCTCCATTGTTCAACCATGCCAACATCCAATGCGCCAAATCAGTCGAAGTACTTCTTATTCCTCCAGCTGGCTTGTAATCATGATATTGTTCAAACTGAACTTGTTTAATATCATTTTTAATTAGTCCGTAACCAAATGAAAAATTATTGGTTTTTTTAGCGGTCTCTAAATCTGTAAAAGAGTGGGACATGTCTAAAGGGTTAAAAATTTTATTTTGTATTAAGTTCTCCCAACTCTCTTCTGAAACTTGTTCTGCAATTGCTCCAGCAATGGTAAATCCCATGTTACTATAAATACTACTTTCTTTAACCTTGCCCTCTGGCTCTATATACTTTAATTTTTCTAAAACTTTTAACCTATTGTCTTCTGGAAATAGTACCAAAGTCCCATTTATATCCCCCAAACCACTTTTGTGTGATAATAAATCCTCAATAGTAATTAATTCATCCATTTTGGAATTATAAAACTGAAGCTTTGGTATATACACAGAGGGTTTATCTTTAAGGAAGAGTTTATCCTCTGCTTCTAAAATTCCTAATAAAGAAGCAGTAAACACTTTGGTGCAAGAAGCAATGGAAAAAACAGTGTTTTCATTAACCCTTTTTTTTCTATCTAAATCTCTATATCCAAATCCTTTATTGTAAAGTATCTTGTTATTTTCAACTATTGATACAGACAATCCAACAGCCTTATAAGTGTTCATCCATTGTTCAATCTCTTGTTCAAGTCCTTTTAATCTATTGTCTTTAATTTGCCCATTCACAGAATAAACTATAAGGATTAATAAGATTGATAAATTTATTTTCATTTTTAACTATTTTATTTATTAAAAGGCCATTCGTTAATCCAATTAAAACCTCTATTCATTAACAAGAAATCCTTTTCTGTTTTACGAATAAAATTGCCGGTTAAAGTATCATTGTCCATAATTACTTTAAAGTTATATATAGAATCTTGTTGTTTATAATTAACTATATATGATTTTGTAGAGTCACTAAACTTTGTTAATGTTATTTTCCTTTCTATTGTGTCTATATTATGTTTAAAGTATAGAGTTTCATTAAGCTTTTTTATGGATAACCATTGGGGATTGGATATCTGTATGTTTTCCCAACGAACCGTATCTTTGAAATGAATTAATTCCTCACCGTTTTTGTTAAAATTTTCCATTTCAAAAAGACCATAGAGTTCTGGTTTTTCAAAATATTTCGGATAAACCTTAAATGTATAATAGTATACGTTATAAAGTGAAAACCCTATAATAAGTACTTTAAGAATATTTAGAGCTTTATTTACTATCTCATTTTTAAAATAAGGTCTTTTAGGATATGATAAAAGTGCCATTTTATTATTAAAGAAAAACTTGACCAGTACATGAAAGTTCTCTGCTAATAAAAATAGAAGCATAAGTACTAAATGTGTTGAAATAATTTTTACAGGTACATCAAAAAAATAATTAACCGCCATTACATTCAATGCAGTCATTAAAGAAATTATAGCACCTATTGTAACCGTTTTTCTAAACAATAGCAATACTGCAGCGACTTCTGCAATACCCATGAAAATATTGTACCCATTAGAAAAACCCATGAACGTCCAAGCAAGACCCATTGGCGAAGAGTCACCATAAGTTTCAGAAAGCCTTAATAAAGATGGATACGGAAATTGTGTTTTAAATAATTTAGCAAAACCATAATTCATAAGCATAAATCCTACATAGAATCTTATAGCCACGGTTAACCAATAATACAATTTATTATAATTAGATGATTTTCTATCTATGATTGACCAGATGAGAGTAGTTAAAATTGCACTCAAAAATATTGTAAAAAGCAACACATAGTCATAAGTAGTATCTCCACTTCCATTAGGACCTGTTCGAATAGTATAAGTTATTCCTAAAAGTGTTTTCCCTACCCAAGGGATAAAATCATAGAGGAAGTTTTGGTAAAGTGCTGAAATACGATGAAATTCAGGAAATGTACTATTGTTATTTATAAAAATGAATAATAAAAAATATATGAAAAAAAACCTGAATGTTATTTTTTGGGTTAAACTCCAAGGTCTTGCTATGTGATTAGTATCTGTTTCCATAGAGATATAGGCTACATTTTATTCATTAATAATTTCAATGGCTTTTTCTAACACCTCATCTTTACCTTCTTTAATTCCCTTAATAGTTGGTTTTATGGTTATATCAGGGACAATGCCTGCACGTTGTGTATTAGTGCCATCAGGATAGTAAATACCTATTCCTGAAATCATTGTTCTTAAACCTCCTGGTAAAATTATTTGTGAAACATTACCATCTGCACCTGCTGTGGTACTACCAATTACGATTGCATTTTTACTAGCTCTAAAAGCCATGGCTTGATACTCGGCACTACTTTGTGTCTTTTCATTAACTAAAATAACTAGCTTGCCACTGTAGTAATTTTCACTTGCAGGAATCTTCGGCACATCACTAAAGGTAAACTGTCCAGGATTATTGATGTTTCCTTTACTAATTTTTACAAAATCTGTAGGCTTATCCATAAAAAAACTCCCTAATGTGTATGGAACAAAAGTTGATGGATAATTACGAATATCGATTATAATTCCTTTGGCGTCTCTTAACTGTTTTTTTATTTCGGGGATGTCTTCATTTTTAATATTTGCTAATGTTATATATCCAATATTTTCGTCAATTATTTTGTAGCATTTCTCATTTTCATTGACCTTAAACCAATAATATTTATCAAGTTCAGTGGTTTTATACAATACTAAATGATGCGTGCGTTTCTTATTATCAGTGATGTACTCAACCTCTATTATATTATCATTAGAACGTAACAAATCTTCAGATATATCTCTTAATCTAGCAGGCTTATTTGAAGCTGGATAATAAATACTTAAACTATCCACTAAATGCTTTATTGACTTACCTTTAATTTTAGTAATTACATCACCAATTTTGAGTTTTGAAACACTTGCCAATTCTGGATTGTAATAATCTGTAACAACAAATTTATTTTCTACAAATTCAGCTTTAAAGGGCGCATAATAATTACCTCTTAATTCTCGAACTTTATCTCCGCCACCCCATAAGTTTGCATGAGTATCATTTACATCTCCAATTATTTGCAAAGCTGCTAACTCATATTCAAGTTCTGTCTCGGCATTTAAAAATTTAGGAATATACTCCTTAAGAACTGTATCCCAGTCTTTATCTGTTATATGTCTATTAGGGAAAAAGTAATTGATGATGTTCCAATATCTATATAGTGAAAGCAATCTAAATCCCTCATCGGGAAAGGGCATATCATAATATGCTTTCTCGCTAGAAAAATCAGGGTTTTGAACTTCTTCCATTAGAGAAACATAAAAATTATCACCTTGATTTCTGTTGTTATAAATATGGTTAATTGAATTCTTCAACTCTGTTGAAACATTGTAGTTTTCTATCCAGGAGAGGTCTGTTTTAGGACCAATGCCCTCAATACTCTTGTTACAGTTTTCACAAATAGGTATTGTAGAATATTTTTTTATCCAATCTGTTAGAACTTTATCTCTTTCATTATTATCACTAACTTTAAGATAGTTTGGTAATATCCTAAAAAGTTCATAATCCCAATTGTATTCTCCAGCAGCAATAGTAGGATGATGATATTTGATAAATCCCCAAACCTTACCTAATAAATCAAGATTATTAATTGTTTCCTCATCTAAATCTGAAAACGAAATGTTAGAACCCTTATCGAAAGTTATATCCTCTTCAGCAGGTTTCAATTCTCTATTGAATATCTCTATATTGCCATCTTCGATACTTTTACCATCTACAGTAATCTGAAGATTGTCTATCCACATCTTTCCTGGTCCCACTAATAATGCACCAAAAACAATTTTATCAGTTTTTTCAGGGTTCATCTGTAATTCTATTTCATATTTCTGCCAATCAGTAGTGCCTTTTACTCCGTTATACATCATATTATCAAATGCAACTTGAGGATCTATTCGCATCCATAAACCAGCATACCCTTTTGTAACATTTTCAGTTTTTATATAGCCCGAAAAGACAATAGTTTTCCCTTTGTAATTTTCAGAAAAGCTAGATACTAAAACATTTACATTATCAGCCTCATCATTACCCTCTATAACTAGCGAATAATTACCACTTTGAACTGTAGTTGAATCTAATTGAGACGTATAACTGCCTTGAGCATTATTTTTCCAATTTTCAGGAAACCTATTACTATTGATTACCTCAAAATCAAGATTTAGGTTTTTATTTGTTTGAGAGAATGCCAATTGCGCAATAAAAAACATTACAAGGGCTTTAAAAATTTGGTTTTTCATATTAGTTTATTTAATTCTAGCTTATCTTAATATTAATCTTATTCTATTATATATAGTTCTGGTTTTAAAACTCCCATTTCTTTATACTGTTGCTTATTCATTTCAAAGTGAATTTTTGTCATTTCATTTAAGTATACCTCTAAAGGTTCTAGCTCTATTTCACGCCTTCTTTTATTAACATTAATGCTATCTGCCAGATTTAATGGATATGCTTGAGCTATTTTAGTATTGTACTCTACTTGAGTTCCATAAATTTGCTGTTTACCAGTATTTATATTCACACGATCTACTAAAAATGCATAGCTATTTGGGTTTGCATTATTCTTGTCGATAGCTAATTTCATTTTTTTAAGAACTTCTTTTTGGAATTCCGGTTCATGGTCACTATGTTGTACCAATAACCAAAAATTTTCAGCTCCCTTTTTACCAGCTAAATCATATCCTACAAACCCTTTAGACTTAAATATTTCTTGTAATTGTCTTTCGTTTAGTTTGTAAATACTGTCTTTAAATTGCTCCCATTGATGTTGTGTTAAATGAGAATAACTTTTTGGAGGAAATGCGTTAGAAGCTACTAATTGATCTAAAGCAACCATTTGCTCAAGTTTATCAGCTAAATCTTTATCAAACTTTTTTTGCGGATTATCATTACAGCTTATGAGAACTAAAACAATAATCAAGATTTGATAAAATTTGATAGAAATTTCTTTGAAAAAAAATATAATATTCATTTAATGATTAATGTAAATACAAATATGCTTTGTGATTAAAGATTTTTCGACCGATTACGTGAAGTCGTACTAAAAAATAGTTTGATTTGGTTCTTTTTGTGTGATAAATACTGGCATTTTCATTTCTTATTGGCACTATTTTTTAGAATTAAACTATAATGTTTGATTATGATTTACTCCACAACTTAAATTATAATTGTTTTAATTTCCACTTCATAGAAAACCATAATATGATTGATAGCGTTATTATTTCAACTAGACTGAAAAAGAGATAATGCAGCGTATTGTTTCCTTCAATCAAACTCCCAACTTGAATGATGATCATAAAAATACTTGCCATGATATTACTTAATCTATTGGGTTTGTAGTTTAATACTCTAGAAAACAAAATCATTAACAATGGCATTTCCATAATGATTGCAAATACGAGAAGAAATTCTTGTGTGAATTCTATTGCTCCTTTTTTACCAGCTATAAGTTGGTTTAAGGTTTCAGAATAATACAATGAAAATACATCACAGAAAAGATAATTTACCGTTAGAAATATCCAGAGTGTTGACAACAGGGGTTTTGTTTTCATTTCTTATATTTTAAAAATTAAAGCCAAAATGCAACCCTGGTTCGCCAAAGAAGAATTTAGAGTACTTTTCATCTTGAATTCTAAACGATTCAGGCATAGTGGTATGATATGGACGATGAGTGATTGCTAATGATGGTTCAATAAAAAACTTCCCTTTAAATAGTTTAATATGATAACCCAATCGATATGTATTAAAAATTTGAAAACCATTGTCAATATTGTTTCCCTTTTTATCTATAAAAGATTGCCAAGCATTCATTACATGTATGGCTGCGTAAAACCGTTTCCAAATAAATCTTTGATATGCGATTGCGAAACCTTTTTCCCTAATATAACCAGGGAAATTTTCTTTAGGATCTGATTTTAGTTTTCCATGAGGAATTCCAATTGGCTCAAAATACCTCCATGTTTTCAATTCTAACGAAACCACATCTTTTGTGGTGATTCGATAACCGAAATTTACCTGAAAGAATTCTGGAGTTTCATAAGAAGAGAGGTTCATTAACATAAAGGCAGAACTACTAATAAAACAAGGATTTGATTTTGTTTCTTCTAGGGTATACTGTGCAAATAACTTGCAAAAAGGAAAACACAAAATTGAAATGATTAAAGCAGTTGAATTAAGACGCATATTTTTAGATTAATAATATGCTAAAGTAATTTAGGTCACTTAAAAAATAGTTCACTTAAGTTAAGAAGTAACACTTGCCTGTTTTAAATAAAAATTAATAATTCCATAGCCTTATAGCGAACCAGCCATAGGTCACACAATAAAAGACAAGGTAAGAGATACTAAAAAACGTAATTATATATCCTATTTTAATAATAGACTTTTTTAAAGTTCCCCATTTTTTAAATAAACTAAAACCTCCTAAAACTAAAACTAAAGGATAAAATAATGTAAACGTAAAAATAGCTGCTGATGTTAAACTAATATTCCCTAAATTATCTAAATCATGATATGTAGAATTTGATAGATACAATATAACAGATGCTACAATCAACCAAAAAGGAAGAATGACTAAAAATGTTAAGTAAGATAATTTTTTAGCCTTGGTGTTAAAAAAAATAGATACTAGTTGAATTAAGAAAACAATAGTTAAAAAAATACCTGTTATTAAACTTAAAGCTAAAAAAAATAGATTACTATAATGAAAGAAAGGGGTAGTTTTAACTAAAGTGTCTTCGTTTAAGGATAATATTTTTTCACCATCAAATTCACATAAAAATATAGAGCGACCATGTTTATCTTGAAAATGATTTTCCTTTACCCATTCATAAACTTCGGTATTGCCGAGGAATCTTTTAACCAAGATATTTTGACCGCTTTTGGTTAATTTTAAAATGTGAGCAGGAGCATTTATAAAATGAATTAATTCATTATTACCATTTAACATTTTGTAACTGCCTGCCCATTCATCAATATTTATCAATTTGGTTTCTAAATCTTTTTGATTTGACTCAATAAGTGTATCATATTTAGCAAAATTATCAACAAGTAAGTTTAAAATTTTAGAGTTTGATGTTTGAAAAAGATTTCTTGAAACTGCTATTCCCAAGTTCAATTCTGGATTAAAAATAAAATCACTACTAAAACCATCAATGGATCCGTTATGCCCCTTGAAGTTTGATTTGTCAGCACCAAAATATCTATCATACATTCCTAGAGAATAACCTGAATTAATATTGTTGAAAATTTCAAATTCAGATTGAAGAGTTTGCATTTTAGCGATTAAACTAGAAGATATAATATTTAGAGAATCTTGCTTACTTTTATTTATAAAGAATTGTAGAAATTTAGCCATATCTCTTTGTGTACTTACTAAACCTCCTGCTGACTCGCCAATCATTTTAGGGTTACTAACATTTTCAACAACGTTTTTTCTTATTTGAAACCCCTGAATTATTTCGCTAGTATTAATCCGCGATAAATAGTCTGAATTGTGCATTTCAAGAGGGATTAAAATTTCATTTTTAATAAATTCTTGGTATGAAATGCCACTGATTTTTTCAATAATATATCCTAAAATAACATAACCTGGATTTGAATATGAATGCACTAATCCTGGTTGCCAATTTGATACATAAGAATTTTTAAAAGTTTTCACTTCATCAGAAGCATTCATTTTTAAATTCCGTTTTTGAATTAAACTTGAAATGTGAATATCATCAAATCCAGACCTATGTGTTAATAGATGTTTGATTTTAACTGGATGTGTACTTTCCCATTTGTTATCAAAATCTATTTCAGGAGCTATTTCATTTAAATGATCTTCTAAAGACAGTTTTTTTTCATCAACTAACTTTAAAATGGCCAACGCAGTAAATGTTTTTGAAATAGACCCTAAAGCAAACTTTTCATTTTCTGAAGAATTTGGAAAATCTAAATCAAATAAAACACTATCCTTTTTTACAACAGTTATAAATGCATTAGGAGTACGTGTTGATTTTAACAAAGTAAAAATACTATCTCTTATTTCTTCATTTGATAATTGGGGCAAATTGGCATTGGAATCATTTTGTTGAGCTTTTGAAGAAAAAATAAAGCAAAACAGTACTATAATGAAAAAGTGATACTTTTTTATAAAAATTTCTTTGTTAAAAAACATTGTTTTCATGTAATGATTTGTTTAATATGCTAATACAAATATGCTTTGCGATCAAGCATTATTCGACCGACTACGTGATGTCGTACTAAAAAAGCAGTTAGATTTAGCGTTTTAATAAGATAAAATCTATATTTATTAGATGTTAAAACAATTAACATTCAACAAAAAAGATTCCTTGAGTCAAGAAATAGAGCTAGTTTATTTTTAAGGTATAATAGAAAAATCACATACCAATCAATTCTTATGAAGGAATAAAAATTTTTTACAATCCTAATTATTGATTGCATGATAAAATAATCACTAATAATTTACTTAAGAAAAAAGCGAGTACTATCTTTTATTTTTTTGATTCAATTATTGTTTCAGTTTTTGTTTCTAACACTTCTTCAGATATTAAATTATGTTCTTCTTCTGTAATAATTTCTTTTGATTTCATGCTTTTTTTCACATTGGAAAGATTTTCTTCTTCTTCAATTGTTTCAAATGCCACTTCGTAAATAACCTCTTGGTTTTTTTCAGAATTTTCAAATATTACATTTGAAGACTTTACATCTGTTTCACATCCTAAAAGACATGTTGAAATAAAAATTATTAGAAAGACTTTAGTTTTCATGGTACATTAATTTTTAATTTGTACCAAATTAGTTCTAAATAACTGCGCTTACATTCACTTAAGTTAAGAAATGATATTTAGCTTTTATTTTTTTTGATAACTCTATTTCTTAATCTACTTAATGATTGTGGTTTAATGCCCAAAAAGCTTGCAAGTTGATATTGAGGAACCCGTTGAATTAAATCTGGCCTTTTCTCTATTAATATTAAATATCTTTGTTCGGGGCTTGATATTTTAAAACTATCAAAATCTATTTGCTGCTTTACTATTAACTCTTCAGAGAATTTATGGCACATAGTTTCAAATTTTGGAAACTTCTTTAAAATTTCGTCTTCTCTACTAGGGCTAGAAATAACAAGTAGTGAGTTTTCCGTACAAGATAAATTATATTCAGAAGGTTCTCCACTAATAATACAATGAGGAATGATATTATCCATTTCGGTGTAAAAACTTGTTGTTTTTTCTTCACCATTTATTGTGTAAAAAGATCTAACACATCCTTTTAGAACAAAAAAACTATTATTCATATATTGTCCTTGCTTTAATAGTATTGTGTTTTTTTTGACTGAATGAAAAATATCTAAAGAGAGTATCGCTTTTTTTTCCTCTTCATTTATAGAAATATATTTTGATATAAAATCAAATAATAAATTTTGCATTGTAAATTTTAATTTTAAAAGCTAAAATATAACATTCGCAACCTAAATTTATTCTTATTAAACATTCTTAACATTTTTGTAAGTATTCTTATCAACAAGTTTTCTCTTCAATAATTCCATATCCTCACTGATTTTCTTTTCAACCACTCTGGCGTAGATTTGGGTTGTTGATAGCTTGGTATGTCCTAAAAGCTTTGAAACGGTTTCGATAGGCACACCGTTGGATAATGTTACCGTTGTAGCAAATGTATGACGTGCAATGTGAAAGGTTAAGTGCTTTTCGATTTCTAATTTTTCAGCTACTTCTTTTATATATTGGTTCATTTTTTGGTTAGAATAAACTGGCAATAACTTTTGTGTTTGTACGCATCGAGGATTGTTCTTGTATTTTTCGAAAATTCTTAAAGCAGCATCTAAAAGCGGCACACGGACCTTGGTTGCTGTTTTCTCTCTTCGTGTGCTAATCCATTTGCTACCATCAATACCTAAAACAATATGTTCTTGAGTTAGTGAAAACACATCACAATACGCCAAACCTGTGTAACAGGAAAACACGAAAATATCCCTTGCAATTTTATGGGTTTGTTTCTCCAGAGTTGAAGTTTCTAAAGTGTTTAGCTCTTCTTCTGTTAGGTAATCTCGTTCCACTTTATCAAAATGCAATTGGTAATTAACAGCAGGGTCTTTTTCCAACCATTCCAATTTCATACCTAGTTTACAAAGCTTTTTAAAGCGCTCAATGTGCTTCATTAAACCATTGTTGTTGAGGTTTGGTAGTTTGTGTAAATACTGCTCAAAATCTATTACGAAAGCATAGTTAAGTTGTTTTAATTGAATATCATCAACTTTGTATATTTTCTTGACAAACTTTTTAAGATAGTTTTCAGTGGTTTTGTAGTTTTTGAGTGTTCCTGGTTTAAGAACCGTTTGCATTGTCTTGTTATGATAGCTTACCAACTGTAAAAGGGTTCTATGCTGTTCGTCTGTTCCCAAATAACGGGATTTAACTGTGGCTACAGTTATTAGTTTTCCTTCTTTTTGAAGTTCACTATAACTATCGTAAAGTTTGTTTCTAACTTGTTGGATGTAATTGTTTAAAGCTCGCGCTTCTGGGGTATTGCCTTTTACTTTGCCTTTGTTTTTGTCCCAGAGTTTTTGCGAAACATTTCGCTTTAAACTGATTTCGGAACGCTTACCATTAACAGTAATACGAACAAAAATTAAGGCATTGTCAGTCTTTTTGGAATTGAGGCGTGTAAAAAACGTTACGCCAAAAGTGGTTGAAGTTTTCATCTTGAAAGTGTTTTGGTTGAACAAAATGTTCGTAACACGAAAATCAAATCACTTTCAAAAAATTCTTATGTCTTGGTGAGCCTGTCTACTGACAAAGGTAAACTCACCGAATCACTCACCTATAAACTCACTTTTGTTTTAAGCGGGTTTGTTTTACAAAAATAGCCAAATCCTTTGTTTATAAGGTATTCGGCTATTTTTTGTGGGTTTTTAGTTTTTTTTAAAACCCTTAAATGTCGGGGTGGCAGGATTCGAACCTGCGACCTCCTGCTCCCAAAGCAGGCGCGATGACCGGGCTACGCTACACCCCGAAAAAGGGTCATCAAAACAAAACTTTTAATTTTGCAGGCTGCAAATATAGTAGTTTTCATCTATTTAAAAACATTTTTTATTATTAAATTGTAAATTCATCTAAAAAAATAAAAATGAAACTCAAATTTACTCATTTTATAATCATACTTATAGCTTCTGTTTTTGCTTGCGCACAAGACAAAAACCCTGTAAACACAAAGCATTCTCATGAAGTTATTGTAAAAAACCTCAACAATCCTTGGGGATTTACTTTTCTTCCTGATGGATCAATGTTGATTAATGAGAAAGATGGTCGTATCATTCATTTTAAAAATAAAACAAAGACAGAAATTAAAAATCCGCCACAAGTATATTTAAGAGGTCAAGGTGGATTATTGGATATTGAGCTTCATCCTAATTACGAAAACAACGGTTGGATTTATTTTTCTTTTGCGTCTTCCGAAGGAGATGGCGAAGGCGGAAACACTTCAATAATGCGTGCAAAAATTAAAAACGACAGCTTAGTGGATAAAGAAATTTTGTACAAAGCAGTACCAAATACAACTAAAGGGCAACATTTTGGATCAAGAATTGTTTTTAAAGATGGTTATTTGTTTTTTAGCATTGGTGAACGTGGAGAAAGAGACATCAATCCGCAAGACTTAACTAGAGATGGCGGTAAAATTTATAGGTTAAATGACGACGGAAGTATTCCAAAAGACAATCCTTTTGTAGAAACTAAAAATGCTAAAACGGCTATTTGGTCTTATGGACATAGAAATCCTCAAGGCATGAAAATAAACCCTTTTACTAACGAGATTTGGTCGCACGAACATGGACCACGTGGCGGTGACGAGGTTAACATCGTTAAAAAAGGTACTAATTACGGTTGGCCAGTCATTACTTACGGTATCAACTATTCTGGGACAACAATTACAGACCAAACCAAAAAAGAAGGTATGGAACAACCACTACATTATTGGGATCCATCCATTGCTCCTTCTGGTATGGCTTTTATAAACAGCGATAAATATGGGGATTGGAAAGGCAGTTTATTAGTTGGCTCTCTTAAATTTCAATATTTAGATTTATGTTCTCTTAAAAACGGAAAAGTTGTTAAAGAACAGCGCCTTTTAGATGGTTTGGGTCGCGTAAGATCTGTAGAACAAGGTCCAGATGGATACATCTATGTTGGTATAGAAAATTTAGGTATTGTAAAATTAAAACAAGATAAAGAATGAAAAAATTAGGACTAATCTTAACCATTTCAATATTAATAATAAGTTGCAAATCTTCAGAAAAAAAAGCTAGTCCAGAACTAAAATCGTCTATTTCAGAAGGCGAAAAAGTCTATCAAAATTTCTGCATAAACTGTCATATGCCTAACGGCGAAGGTATTGAAGGCGCTTATCCGCCTTTAGCAAATTCTGATTACTTAGAAAACAATCTAAAAGCAAGTATTATTGGAATTAAAAATGGAATGAAAGGTGAAATTACCGTAAACGGAAAAACCTACAATAACATTATGACTCCGATGGGTTTAAGCAATCAAGAAGTAGCAGATGTAACTAATTATATTTCAAATAGCTGGGGAAACAAAAAAGATACTTTAATAACAGCGAAAGAAGTTTCAAAAATACTACCCAAATAAGACTGTAAATTCTTAAATTTGAAGCACAAAATTAAAAACTCAAAATGCTAATTATAGGAATTGCTGGCGGTACAGGTTGCGGTAAAACAACAGTTGTAAATCAAATATTAAACGAATTACCAGAAGGCGAAGTTGGTGTAATCTCACAAGATTCTTACTACAAAGACACAACTCACCTTTCTTTTGACGAGCGTGTAAAAATCAATTTTGATCATCCACGATCGATAGATTTTGAACTTTTAGAACAACATCTAAAAGAATTAAAAAAAGGTAAATCTATAGATCAGCCTGTGTATTCGTTCATAAAACACAATCGTACAGGAGATGTTATTGTAACAAAACCCAGAAAAGTAATGATTGTAGAAGGAATTCTAATCCTTTCACATCCAGAAATCAGAGATCTTTTTGATATTAAAATATTTGTACACGCAGATAGTGACGAGCGTTTAATAAGACGTCTAAAAAGAGATATAAAAGACCGTGGTCGTGATATTGACGAGGTTTTAACACGTTACCAAAATACCTTAAAACCAATGCACCAACAGTTTATAGAACCAATGAAAGAGTATGCAGATATTATCATACCTAACAACAAATACAACACGGTTGCAATAGACATTGTAAAAACCATAATTAACGAGCGTTTAAATTGAAGTATTTAAAAAACATATACATTTTAATACTTGTTGTCTTTGTGATTTGGATGGTATTTTTTGATACTAATTCATTAATTATACATAGTCAATACAATTCTGAAATTGACGATTTAGAAGCCGAAAAAGAATACTATAAAAAAGAAATTGAAAAAGATCAAGAAGCCATAGATGAATTGAGTCGCGAAGAAGGCATAGAAACCTTTGCACGCGAGCAATACTATATGAAGAAAGATAATGAAGACATTTATATAATAGAATATCAAGACAGCCTAAAGACCAAAGAAGATGAGTAAACAACTATTTTCAGATTTTGAACCAGTATCTGCAAAAGCTTGGAAACAGAAAATACAAGTAGACCTAAAAGGTGCAGACTATAACGACACTTTAGTCTGGCAAACTAATGAGGGCATAAATGTAAAACCTTTTTACCATCAAGATACTTTAGAAAACACTTTAGAAGTTGCTCCTCAAACATGGTCTGTTGGTCAAATTATTTTTGCTCAAAATGCTGATGCAGCCAATAAAAAAGCAGTAAATGCAATTGAAAAAGGAGCAGAAACTATAAAATTTGTTGTTCCTAATAACGAAATTGAAATTTCAGAATTAACTAAAAATATTAATTTAGAAACAACTAATATTCAACTAGAACTGTTGTTTTTAGACACAGATTGGATTTCAAAAGTAGATCAAAATATTAGTGTTCAAGTAGATCCAATTCATCATTTAGTAAAAACAGGTAACTGGTTTTCTAATTTAGAAAAAGATACTGAAGCTATTAAAAAAACAGTAGCTACAACAGGTTGCCTAACTATAGACGCCACAACATATCAAAATGCAGGCGCTAATAACACGCAACAGTTGGCTTATACTATTTTACATGCTAATGAATACTTTAATATTGTAGATACTTCAGCAGTAAAAAAGGTGATTTTTAATGTTGCTGTTGGCACAAATTATTTCTTTGAAATTGCAAAATTAAGAGCGCTTAGAGCATTATTTGATAGCCTAATTTCAGAATATAATATTTCTGTTGAATGTGTTATAAACGCCATTCCTTCAAAAAGAAATAAAACGATTTACGATTACAACACAAATATGCTACGCACAACAACCGAGTGTATGAGTGCAATACTTGGCGGTGCTAACACAGTATTTAACTTACCTTACGACGCTATTTACCACAAAGACAATGCTTTTGGAGAACGTATTGCCAGAAACCAGTTGTTAGTATTAAAAAATGAAAGTTATTTTGATGCTGTAAATAACCCTTCAGATGGTAGTTATTACATAGAAAGTTTAACCAATCAACTTGCAGAAAATAGTCTTGAACTTTTTAAAGACATTGAAGCTAACGGCGGATTGTTAAAACAATTAAAAGAAGGCACTATTCAGAAAAAAATAAAAGAAAGTGCTACAAAAGAACAAACGCAATTTGATGAGCAAAAAATCATTCTTTTAGGAACCAACAAACATCCTAATAAAGAAGATAAAATGAAAAACGATTTAGAGCTTTATCCTTTTGTAAAAACTAATCCTGTCAAGACGTTAATAGAACCTATTATTGAAAAACGTCTATCAGAACAAATAGAACAAAAACGATTAAAAACCGAAGAATAAACTATAAAAATTAAAAAAATGAACTCACGTATTTTAAAAACTGTATTTCTATTTTTTATCGCATTAAACTTTAGCTGTAAACAAAACAAATCAGAAGCTACTTTAGCTGAGTATAAGTACGCAGATCAACCAGAAACGATTAGCTGTGATCCTGCAATTGATAAGCTAATGAAAGAAGCTTTATATAGTTTTGAAAACGATATGCTTAATCAATATGATCCTAACGGAAAGAATAAACTTAGAGCCTATCGTACCTTTGTTAATAAAGCTGTCGCAAACCGTGTAGACGTAGCCAATATGATGTCTAAACATACAAAAGCTGTTTTTGACGTTTTAAAAACAAAAACAGAACTTTGGGATGGCACAACATTAAACTATAATAGTGATTTAGTTAAATGCTTATCTAATAACATACAAGACAAAAACCTAAAAACCACCTTTGATGCATTAGTAAGCACTAACAGTATGAACCAACAATTATTTGGACCTGCATTAAGAAGTAACACGTCTTACACAAGAGACATATATTTACAAACTTTTTTAGCTTTAGATTATTATTACGCAAAAATGTTAGTATTAGACTTTGCTCAAATAGATTTAGAAGCTAACGAAGCAAAGCAGCAAACCAACAGTAAAATAGATTTCAATAAAAAACCGCAATTGGCTCCTAAAAGAGACTTACAATCTTTCAAAACCTCAAAACCAGATGATCACGCTGGCCACAATCATTAATTGAAAAACATTCTGTATGTCAAGAAAAAATCTTCAGCATATAACGCTAAAAATCAAAGACAGTAAAGAAGCCAATCAAAAGGTTTCAACTTTTAATACTGCGGAAGATATTCCTGTAAAATCAACGTATTCTAAATCAGATATTGAAAATTTAGAACATCTAAATTTTGTTGCAGGAATTGCTCCAAACCTTCGCGGACCATACAGTACTATGTACGTTCGCAGACCTTGGACCATACGTCAATATGCAGGTTTTAGTACAGCTGAAGAAAGTAACGCCTTTTACAGAAGAAACCTCGAAGCTGGTCAAAAAGGACTTTCAGTTGCTTTTGATTTGGCAACACATCGTGGTTATGATTCTGATCACGAACGTGTCGTTGGAGACGTTGGCAAAGCTGGTGTAGCTATTGATAGCGTTGAAGATATGAAGGTTTTATTTGACCAAATTCCGTTAGATAAAATGTCAGTTTCAATGACTATGAATGGTGCTGTGTTACCAATTATGGCATTTTACATTGTCGCTGCTGAAGAACAAGGCGTAAAACCTGAACAGCTAGCAGGAACTATTCAAAATGATATTTTAAAGGAATTTATGGTGCGTAATACTTACATCTATCCACCAACGCCTTCCATGAAAATCATTTCAGATATTTTTGAATATACTAGCCAGAACATGCCAAAGTTCAACAGTATTAGTATTTCTGGTTACCACATGCAAGAAGCTGGCGCAACTTGTGATATCGAATTAGCATATACACTTGCAGATGGATTAGAATATATTAGAAAAGGATTAGATGCAGGAATGGATATAGATACTTTTGCTCCAAGATTATCCTTCTTCTGGGCTATTGGTATGAATCATTTTATGGAAATTGCTAAAATGAGAGCTGCAAGAATGCTTTGGGCTAAATTGGTGAAACAATTCAACCCTAAAAACGCTAAATCTTTAGCATTACGTACACATTGTCAAACAAGTGGTTGGAGTCTTACAGAGCAAGATCCATTTAATAACGTAGCAAGAACAACTATTGAAGCTGCTGCTGCTGCTTTTGGTGGCACACAGAGTTTGCATACCAATGCATTAGACGAAGCGATTGCATTACCAACAGATTTTTCGGCAAGAATTGCACGTAACACGCAGATTTTCTTACAAGAAGAAACACATATCACTAAAACTGTAGATCCTTGGGCAGGTAGTTATTATGTTGAAAAACTAACTCATGATATTGCCGAAAAAGCTTGGGATTTAATACAAGAAGTAGAAGATCTTGGCGGAATGACTAAAGCAATAGAAGCTGGTATACCAAAACTTCGTATTGAAGAAGCTGCTGCGCGTAAACAAGCAAGAATAGATTCTGGTCAAGACATAATAGTTGGAGTAAACAAATACCAATTAGAACAAGAAGATCCTTTACATATTTTAGAAGTAGATAACCAAACGGTAAGACTACAACAAATAGAAAGCATTAATAAAATTAAAGCAACTCGTAATACTGAAAACGTAAAAAAAGCTTTAGAAAATTTAACCAATGCTGCAAAAACAGGTCAAGAAAATTTATTAGCTTTAGCAGTAATAGCAGCAAAACAACGTGCTACTTTAGGAGAAATTAGTGATGCTTTAGAAACTGTATTTGGACGTTATAAAGCAAATATAAAATCATTTTCAGGTGTGTATAGCAAAGAGATAAAAGACGATAGTAGCTTTAAAAAAGCAAGAGAACTAGCAGATACATTTGCTGAGCAAGAAGGCAGAAGACCTCGTATTATGATTGCAAAAATGGGACAAGATGGTCATGATCGTGGAGCAAAAGTAGTTGCTACTGGTTATGCAGATGTAGGTTTTGATGTAGATATTGGACCATTATTTCAAACACCTCAAGAAGCGGCAAAACAAGCAGTAGAAAATGATGTACATATTTTAGGTGTATCAAGTTTGGCTGCAGGACATAAAACTTTAGTTCCGCAAGTTATCGAAGAGCTTAAAAAATATGGTCGCGAAGATATTATGGTCATTGTTGGTGGTGTTATCCCTAAACAAGATTATCAATATTTATTTGATGCAGGTGCTGTCGCCGTTTTTGGACCAGGAACAAAAATTAGCGATGCTGCTATTAAGATTTTAGAAATTTTGATAGATTAATTATAAAAAGAGCCACTAAAAAAGTGGCTCTTTTTTTTATAATAATTTAAAATTCTTCTCGTTTGATTATTGAATAAATTTTCATTTTAACATAAATTTCAATATTTAATTAAACTTAAATTATACTTTTATAAACATTCCTTACTAATTATTAATTAAAACAACCAGAAATGAAAAAATCACTATCAATTTTTACAATGGTGTTGTTTGTATTAACAGGTACTATTAAATTAAATGGGCAAACTGTTACTAAAACATCACTTAAAACAAATCAAACTTCAACATTTAATTCCGCAGAAAAAATCCCTTTCAATCCAGAAGTAAAAAAAGGAGTTTTAAGTAATGGATTAACTTATTATATTAAAAACAATGGTAAACCTGAAAACAAAGTAGAACTTAGACTTGTAGTTAAAGCTGGTTCTATTTTAGAAGACGAAGACCAAAGAGGTTTAGCTCATTTTATGGAGCACATGAACTTTAACGGAACCAAAAATTTCAAGAAAAATGAATTGGTAGACTATCTACAAAGTATAGGTGTAAAATTTGGTGCTCACTTAAACGCATACACCAGTTTTGACGAAACAGTTTACATGCTTCCAATACCAAGTGATAATCCTGAAAAATTAGAAAAAGGATTTCAAATATTAGAAGATTGGGCACATAACGCGCTATTAACAGAAAAAGATATTGATGAAGAAAGAGGTGTTGTTTTAGAAGAATTTAGATTGGGTCAAGGTGCAGATGAAAGAATGATGCAAAACTACCTACCAAAATTAATGTATGGTTCTAAATACGCAGAAAGATTACCTATTGGAACAAAAGAAAATCTTGAAAATTTTAACTACGAAAGCTTAAGACGCTATTATAAAGATTGGTACAGACCAGATTTAATGGCAGTTATAGCTGTTGGAGATATTGATGTAGAAACTTTAGAAAACAAAATCAAATCTCATTTTGGAGGAATAAAAAATCCAGACACACCAAAACCTAGAGAAGTTTTTTACGTTCCAAATCATGACGAAACTTTTGTAGCTATAGAGACCGACAAAGAAGCTTCATTTTCTCAAGTTAGAGTACTTTTTAAAGATGAAGGCAATAGCAAAGAAGATGAAACTTTAGACGAGTATAGACACTCTATTATAGAATCACTTTTCTCTCAAATGATTAATAATCGCTTAGACGAATTAAGAAATAGTGAAAATCCTCCATTTGTTTATGGGTACTCTTATCATGGAGGCACATGGGCAGACACTAAAGAAGCTTATCAATCTTTTGCAATGACTAGTCCTGATGGACAATTAAAGGCATTAAAAGTATTACTTGAAGAAAACGAAAGAGTAAAAAAATACGGTTTTGGACAAGGTGAATTTGAAAGAGCAAAAAAAGATTTAATCGCAAGATTAGAAAAATCTTTTAAAGACAAAGATAAAACCGAGTCTAACAGAGTTTTAGGAGAATACATAAGAAACTTTTTGGTTAACGAGCCTATGCCTGGTATAGAATGGGAATATAATTTCCATAAAGAACAATTACCAACAATAAAGCTTAATGAAGTAAATCAATTAATTTCTGACTATATAAAAGACACGAACAGAGTTGTAGTTTTAACAGGTCCTGATAAAGAAGATATTAAAAAAGTAACAGCAAAAGAAGTAAGAGATTTATTAGAAACCGTTAAAAACGAAAACATAAAACCTTACGAAGACAAAGAAGTAGCTTCTTCTTTAATTACAAATTTACCTCCAAAAGGTTCTATCGTAAAAGAAACACAAAATGGCAAATTAGGTACCACTACCCTAACCTTAAGTAACGGCACAACGGTTACTTACAAAAAAACAGACTTTAAAAACGATGAAATTTTATTTGACGGCTTCAGTTTTGGTGGTAGTTCTTTATATTCTGATGAAGATTACCTAGAAACAGTATTTGCTAATAATGGACTTACAGATGCTGGTGTTAACGGGTTTAGCAAAGTAGATTTAGGCAAAATGATGTCAGGAAAAATTGTAAGTGTAAGACCAAGAGTTGGTGGTATTACAGAAGAAATTTCAGGATCTTCAACGCCAAAAGACTTTGAAGAATTGTTTCAACTAACGCATTTATATTTCACCTCTTTAAATAAAGACGAAAAAGCTTTTGCTTCTTACATAAACAAACAAAAAGCCTTTATTGGCAATATGTTATCAAGTCCACAATTCTATTTTCAAGATCAATATTCAAAATTTGTATACGGTGCAAACCCAAGATATTCTGGTTTCCCAACGCCAGAAAAATTAGATCAAGCTAATTATGATTTAGCTTATCAAAAATATAAAGAACGTTTTGCAAACGCTGGAGATTTCAATTTTTACTTTGTAGGTAATATTGATGAGAACAAAATAAAGGAATACTCAGAAAAATATTTAGCTAACTTACCATCAACAGGTAAAGAAGAGACTTATAACACAACAGATTTTAGACCACTTAGTGGATCGCATACTAAAATTGTAGAAAAAGGTACAGACCCAAAAAGTTCTGTTAGAATCGTGTACCAAGGTGAAACAACTTATGACGCAAAAGAAGATTATGCATTAAGTAGTTTAGGTGAAATTTTAACCATAAAACTAATCGAAAAACTACGTGAAGAAGAAGGCGGAGTTTATGGTGTTGGAGCTAGAGGAAACATTAATAAAATTCCTTACGGATGGTACAGCTTTAGTATTAGTTTTCCTTGTGGACCAGAAAATGTAGAAAAGCTTAAAAACGCAGCTATTGCTGAAGTTGAAAAAATTGTAGCTAACGGACCTACAGAAGAGGATTTAGCCAAAGTAAAAGAAGCACAGTTATTAGAAAGAAAAGAAGATTTAAAAGAAAACAGATTCTGGTTAAGACTTCTTAAAAATGCAGATTATGAAGATAAAGACGCTAACAAAGTCTTAGAGTATGAAAATATGGTAAATAACCTTAGTAAAGCAGACATTCAAAATGTTGCTAAAAAGTATCTTACAAACGGTTATATTTTAGGTATTCATAACCCAGAAAAATAAACAAATTCAATATTAACAAAAAAGAGGTTGCAAAGTTAAATTTGCTACCTCTTTTTTTTATTTATGTTATCAACAAAGGTTTTTATTCCTCATAAATAATTGTATTTTTACGCTTACAAAAAACCAAATTGATTAATGGGTAAAATTATAGCAATTGCCAATCAAAAAGGTGGTGTTGGTAAGACAACTACCTCTGTAAACTTAGCTGCATCTTTAGGTGTTTTAGAAAAAAAAGTATTGCTTATAGACGCAGATCCACAGGCTAATGCAACTTCTGGGCTAGGTATTGATGTAGAATCTGTAGAGATAGGAACCTATCAACTTTTAGAGCATACAAATACTGCTATAGAAGCTGCAATACCTACAGAAACTCCAAACTTAGATATAATACCAGCTCATATTGACCTTGTTGCTATCGAAATTGAATTAGTAGATAAAGATCAGCGTGAATATATGCTTAAGAAAGCTCTTGAAGAGATAAAGGACCAATATGATTATATACTAATAGATTGCGCTCCTTCTTTAGGACTATTAACCCTTAATGCGCTAACTGCTGCAAATGCAGTAATTATTCCAATTCAGTGCGAATATTTTGCACTAGAAGGTTTAGGAAAATTATTAAACACTATTAAAAGTGTACAGAAAATACATAACAAAAATCTAGACATAGAAGGTTTATTGTTAACCATGTACGATTCGCGTTTAAGACTATCTAATCAAGTCGTAGACGAAGTTCAAAAACACTTTAATGATATGGTATTTAGTACCATCATACAGAGAAACGTTAAACTAAGTGAAGCGCCAAGTTATGGCGAAAACATCATTAATTACGATGCATCAAGTAAAGGTGCTAGCAATTACTTAAGTTTGGCTAAAGAAATTATTACAAAAAACTCCTAATTTATGGCGAAAGCAACTAAGAAACAGGCTTTAGGACGCGGACTTTCAGCATTATTGAAAGATCCAGAAAACGATATACAATCTGCAAAAGACAAAAACGCAGACAAAGTTATAGGTAATATTGTCGAGTTAGAATTAGATCAAATTGAAATGAACCCATTTCAACCACGTACTAATTTTAACGAAGAATCGCTGCGCGAACTAGCCTCGTCTATTAGAGAATTAGGTGTTATCCAACCAATTACAGTTAGAAAATTAGGTTTTGAAAAATACCAATTAGTCTCTGGTGAAAGACGTTTTAGAGCTTCAAAATTAGTTGGCTTAGAAACCGTTCCTGCGTACATAAGAATAGCTAACGATCAAGAAAGTCTAGAAATGGCATTGGTAGAAAACATCCAACGCCAGGACTTAGACCCAATAGAAATTGCTTTATCCTATCAACGTTTAATAGACGAAATTAACCTTACACAAGAACAAATGAGTGAACGTGTAGGAAAAAAACGAAGCACCATTGCTAATTACTTACGTCTTTTAAAGTTAGATCCGATTATCCAAACAGGTATGCGTGATGGATTTTTATCTATGGGACATGGTCGTGCTATTATAAATATTGAAGACCAAAACACGCAACTTGAAATCTATGAAAAGATTTTAAGCGATAAACTTTCTGTTAGACAAACCGAAAATTTAGTTCGTAACTATAACCAAACTAGCGAGGTAAAAGTCCCTACAAAACCTACAAAAGAAGAATTACCAAAATATGTTAAAAAGGGCATAGCTGCTTTTTCAGAATACTTTGGGCATAAAATTGACGTTAAAGTCTCTAGCAATGGTAAAGGAAAAATTACAATTCCATTCCATTCAGAAGAAGATTTTAATCGTATAAAAAAGCTAGTCCAAGGTGATAAATAAGCGCTATATCCTTACACTTTTTTGTGTTATTTGTTGCTGTTTTCTACAAGCACAAGAAGACAATAATAGTCAAGAAGCAGACACCTCTAAAACTGCTAAAAACCAATTACCAGATGGTTTAAAAGAAAAAGACGATGTTGTTTTAACAGACTCCAGCAAAATTAAAAAGGTAAAACTTCCTAGAGAATACGATCCTTTAGCGCCTTCTCGCGCAGCATTCTATTCTGCCATTTTACCTGGTTTAGGACAAGCTTATAATGGTAAATATTGGAAAGTACCAATAGTTGTTGGTGCTATTACAACAGGTATTTTATTTTACGACCATAATAACAAACAATACAATCGTGTAAGAGACGCTTATAAAAGAAGACTTGCTGGTTTTACCGATGATGAGTTTTATGGCAGACTTACAGATGATGGGTTAAGAGAAGCGCAAAAAACCTTCAGACGTAATAAAGAATTATCATTATTAATTACTTTTGGTTTGTACGCCTTAAACATTGTAGATGCTAACATAGATGCGCATTTATTACAATATAACATAAATGAAGATTTAAGTTTAAAACCTCATTATAAATTAAACGAAATAGATAATCAAGGTGATGTAGGTTTAACACTTAATTTTAAATTTTAACTTCAGAAAATATTGAAGCAATCGTGCTTCTTTCAAATATATAAACGATGAAAATTGCATTATTAGGTTATGGTAGAATGGGTCAAGCTATTGAACAAATTGCCATAAACCGTGGACATGATATTGTAATAAAAACTAGCAAAGATTCTGGTTACAATATTAAAGATGCAGATGTTGCTATAGATTTTAGCATTCCTAATGCTGCTTTTAATAACATTTCTAACTGTCTAAATAATAACGTTCCTATAATTTCAGGTACTACAGGTTGGTTAGATAAATATAACGACGCTGTTTCGCTTTGCAAAAAAAATAAAGGCGCATTTATATATGCTTCAAACTTTAGTTTAGGCGTAAACATTTTTTTTGAGCTAAATGAAATATTAGCAAAAATGATGACTAAGCTTGAAGATTATAAAGTTGATATAGAAGAAATTCATCATACAAAAAAACTAGATGCACCAAGTGGTACAGCTATAACTTTAGCAGAAGGCGTAATAAAAAACCACAGTCAATATTCTAATTGGAAATTAGATGAAAGTACAGAAAACACACTACCAATAACTGCAAAACGTATTCCTGATGTACCTGGAACACATATTATTACTTACAAAAGCGCTATTGACACCATAAAAATTGAACACGAGGCGCACAGCAGACAAGGTTTTGCTTTAGGTGCTGTGATTGCTGCCGAGTGGATTATTGGGAAAACAGGTGTTTTTACTATGAAAGATGTGCTTTCTCTATAATGATTAATGCAGAATGAATAATGACTAAAGATTTAAAAGAAAGAACAAAAAACTTTGCGATTAGACACTTTAAAAGTACTTTAGAAAAATGTAAATCTTTGTTAAAAGAGTCTGATGAACTAACAAGAATTTTTATTTCATCTAGAAAAACTGCAAATTTGAACATTAATACTAATCAATAATAATTAGACATTAGTCAATAAAACTAAAATTATGAGTGGAACTCAGTGGATTATATTTTTCTTTGTCATTCAACTTTTACATGGATTAGCAACTTGGAAATTATACGTTAAAGCAGGAAGAAAAGCGTGGGAAGCATTTGTGCCAGTTTACAATGCTGTTGTTTTAATGAAAATCATAAACAGACCTTGGTGGTGGACCATCCTTTTATTTTTACCAATTGTTAATCTAATTATATTCCCTGTAGTTTGGGTAGAAACTGCTAGAAGTTTTGGTAAAAACAGTTCTCAAGATACTTTCCTAGCCATTATATCATTAGGGTTTTATAACTTCTATTTAAGTTACGGTGCAAAAGATTTAAAATACAGAGAAAATAGAAGTCTACATCCTTTAACCGAGCTTGGTGATTGGGTAAGTTCTATTTTATTTGCAGTTGTTGCTGCTACAATTGTTCACACTTATTTTATTCAACCTTTTGTAATTCCAACTTCTTCTTTAGAAAAAACTTTATTGGTTGGTGATTTCTTATTTGTTAGTAAAGTAAATTATGGCGCGCGTACACCACAAACTACAGTTGCTGTTCCAATGATACATGATGCTGTACCAGGGACAACAATTCCTTCATACATTAAAAAACCACAATTACCATATTTTAGATTACCTGCTTTAGAAGAAATAGAGCATAATGATATTGTCGTTTTTAACTGGCCAGTAGATACATTGGTAGATATTAATAATCCTTACGGAGAAGTTAGATACAAACCTGTAGATAAAAAGACTAATTACGTAAAACGCTGTGTTGGCTTACCTGGCGACTCTTTATCTATAAAAGAAGGTTACGTATACATTAACGGAAAGAAAAATGAATTACCTGACAGAGCTAAACTTCAGTTTTTCTATACGGTAATATTAAAGAATAATGTCTCTCAAGAGTTTTTAGATCAGTACGGTATTACAGAATACACAAGAATATTTCAACTTAAAAAATCAATTTTTGAGAACGAAAAAATTCAACAATACATCAAAGCAAACGGAATTAACTTAACTGTTGTTTCAGATGATGGTGATATGGTTGCTTTTAAAGGTAATGTGTCTCAAGAAATGTACGATAAATTAAAAGTAGGTTTTTCAGATAAAGCTTTAAATATCAACTTAACAGAAGATTTAGCTGCAAAAATAAAGAGCAATCCTAATGTTATTTCACTAAAGAAGGATTTATCTACAGAACCAGAAAATGATATTTTCCCTCGTTCTCCAGAATATAGTTGGAATAAAGATGAATTTGGCCCAATTTACATCCCAGAAGCAGGAAAGACAGTCGACTTAAATCTAGAGGTTTTACCGCTTTACAAACGCATAATTACTGCTTACGAAGGAAACACTGTTGATGTAAAAGGCAATCAAATTTTAATTAATGGTGAAGTTGCTAACACATACACTTTTAAGCAAGATTACTATTGGATGATGGGTGACAACAGACACAATAGTCAGGATGCAAGAATGTGGGGATATGTACCATTTGATCACGTAGTTGGAAAACCAGTTTTTGTTTGGATGAGTTGGGATAGCAACGGTAAAGGATTAGACAAAATACGTTGGAATAGACTATTTACTACCGTTGGTGGCGAAGGTAAACCAACATCATATTTCATTCCATTTTTAGTGGTATTAGCAGGTATTTTTGCGTTTAATAAATTTAGAAAACGTAAGAAGAAAACAGCTTAGTTTATTGATTTTTAAGTTAAAATGAAAGCACTTCTTCATCCTACATATTTCCCTAGTATTGCACAATGTGTTGCTATTGCTAAAGCTGAAGATTTAGTGTTTGAAAAACATGATAATTTCCAGAAGCAAACCTACCGCAACCGTACCTACATTTATGGTGCAAATGGAAAATTACAGTTAAGCATACCTATAATTCACAGCCATAAAAACAGACAATTATACAAGGATGTAAAAATTAGTAATACCGAAAAATGGCAACAAATACACTGGAAAAGTCTTGAAGCTGCTTATCGTACGTCACCTTTTTTTGAATATTATGAAGATGAATTTATTCCGCTTTTTGAAAAACGTCACGAGTTTATTTATGATTTCAATTTAAAATGTTTTGAAGTTGTTAGCGATTGCCTTCAATTAGATTTAGATATTAACTTTACTGAAAGTTATCAAACAGAACAAAAAGGACTCACAGACTTTAGACCACTTGTTAATGCAAGAAAAGAGCCTAATTTCAACTTTGAAAACTACAGACAAGTCTTTTTTGATAAATGTGGATATATAGATAATTTAAGTGTTTTAGACTTATTGTTCAATGAAGGTACAAATGCTTTAACTTATTTAGAAAATCAAGAATTACCAACGCATGTATAAACCAATTATACATTACGGAATTCATTTTATATTACCTTTAATAGTCGCGCTTTTTCTTTTTAAAAACCAATGGAAAAAAGCCTATATCATTATGATTTTAGGTATGCTAATCGATTTGGATCATTTACTAGCAACGCCTATTTTTTCACCTAATAGATGTAGCATTAATTTTCATCCGCTTCACTCCTATTATGTTATTGCTATATATTTTATCCTTTTAATTCCTAAAAAAACACGCTTGATTGGATTAGGATTAGTCATTCATATTTTAGCAGACACTGTAGATTGTTGGCTTTAATTATTCATTAAAGCTTAAGCGCGTCATAATTGGATAATGATCTGAATACTCTACATCAAAAGTTTTAAAACTATCTACTGTAAAGCTTGAATCTACAAGGATAAAATCGATCCGTAGCGGAAAAAACTTGAAATTATAAGTACGTCCAAAGCCATTTCCTTGTTCTTTAAAAGCATCTTGTAAATCGCCTTTAACTTGACTATAAATATAGGAGAATGCAGAGTTATTAAAGTCTCCAGAGATGATCATTTTGTAAGGACAATTGGCTTTATGTTTTAAAAACAATTCGGCTTGTGTTTGTTGATGTTTAAAGGTTTCTCCTATGCCATTAAAAATCTTTTCACCTTCTTCCTGCGTTAAGTTTTCAGCATTGGTATTAAGTCGTAACGACTGAAAATGCACATTATAAACTCTTACAGTGTCATTACCTTTTACAATGTCTGCAAAAATGGCGTTGTTTGCCGTATTTGGGAAATTAACCGATCCTGAATTAACTATTGGATATTGCGAAAAAATAGCCTGACCATACTTTGTTTTTTTGCCTTCCAGTTTTTCAAATTTGTGTTTAAAAAAAGATAAATCTACAGATTGATGTGGATGAAACTCTTGTATACACAACACATCTGGTTGTTCTTTTTTTACAAAATTAGTAAGCTTCGTTTGAATGTCTTTTTCGGGTATCCAATCGTACAAGTTAAACAAACGCACGTTATAATTCATCACAGATAAACTACTATCTGTTACTTTTTCAGAATTTGAAAACTTATAAAAAGATCCAAATAAAAAGTAACCAATTGCTATTACAAATAATGAAAGTATAAGCTGTTTTTTAACCTTAAACAACCAATACACAAAAAATAAAACGTTTAATAAAATTAAAAAAGGAACACCTAAACTTAGCACAGAAAGTGTTGCAAAGGTTTTTGGTGGTACATGTGGTAAAACATAAGATAGTAACAGTAAAAATGCCACAATAGAATTGAGGAAAAAAACGACTTTTTCAAAAAATTTTAAATTTTTCATATCATGATTTCCTGTTATAATAGCTTTTATTTTCCTGCTCTAAAAAGAAAATCTTTCTCTTCTTTGGTCAGACTATCATAACCACTTTTACTTATTTTATCTAAAATAGAATCTACTTTTTTTTGTGTGTTTAGCTCGTTAAATTCCTTTTTATCATAACCAGCCACTTTACTTTTTCTTTTATGAACGGTTTTTAAGTTTGATTTATTATTGGGCTTAAACCAACTAGCGATACTATCTATAAAACGACCAAAACCAGCACCAATATCATTACCTTTTTCTAGTTGTTTAGCATAAATAAAACCTAATAAAGCGCCACCTAAATGTGCTAGACTTCCGCCTGCATTATATCCAAACAAACCTATAATATCAAAAACTACAAATGCAGCAGCTATCCACCATAATTTTAAATTGAAAGTAAAAAATCTAATATCCTTATCTGGCATATATGCACTTATAAAAATCAATAATGCACTAACACCACCAGAAGCTCCAATTAGATAAGCATTTCCTGTAAAAAAATTAGAAAAAACATTATAGCCAAATAAAAAGGCTAAACCACCAACAATTATTCCTAAAAAATAAATGTTAAGTGCCATTTTAGGACTGAATAAGTTCATAAATATTCGTCCTAAAAGATATAACCAAAGCATATTAAAAATCATATGAAATAAACCAAAATGCACAAATCCATAAGTAAAGATTGTCCATGGTTTATATAATACATCATAAAAATCGCTTTGTAGTCTTAACCATTTAAAAACACCAGGAGCAATAGGATTTAAGATTAATGCTAACAAAAAGACAATCACATTAATGACTATAACTTTTTCTAGCACATTAAGCCTAGCGTATTTATATTTTAATTGATCTATTTGACTCATTTATCTATCCCAACGGTTTTGATTGAATTGGTTTTTCTTCCAATACCACATAATAAAAAAGCCAACTAAAGCACCACCAACATGCGCTAAATATGCTGTATTACTTGGACTAAAAAATGATTGACCTGTTACTGCAGATATCACATCTAAAATAATTATTCCAGGTATAAAGTATTTTGCTTTTATAGGAATTGGTAAGAAAATCATCATTAATTCAGCGTTTGGATTCATCATACCAAAAGCAGCTAAAATTCCCATTATACAACCTGATGCTCCAACCATTGTACTGTTGTAAGAGCCATAAACCGTTTGAAGCGCAGGTATTAAATCACTAGATGTTCCACTTAAAACCTTATTTGTTTTCATCATTTCTACAATTTGATCTGGAGATAACCCAGAAGCTATCAACTCATCATATGCTGGTAAATAAGTAAAATAGTAACCTGCTAACTGAAACAACGCAGCTCCTAAACCAGCAGAGAAATAGATAAACAAAAATTTATTTCTTCCTAAACGATATTCTACAGGAGAACCAAACATCCACAACGCAAACATGTTAAAAAAGAGATGTCCAATACCACCATGCATGAACATATGCGTAACTATTTGCCAAGGTTTAAAGCTATCACTTGCAGGAAAATGAAGTGCAAACCACTCATAAAATGTTTCTCCGCCACCAACAGTTAGTGTCCCAACAAACATAATTACATTAATAATTATAAGGTGTTTTACGGTATCTGAAATTCTCATCATAGCTTACATAAATTTCTTTTCAAGTTCATCTACAGTCATCGTAATAAACGTCGTTTTATTGGTCGGTGACACACTTGGTTCTTTACAAGCAAACAACCTGTTTACTAAGTGTTCTTGCTCTATATTTGTTAGGGTTTGTCCAGTTTTTATTGCTAAACTTTTTGCCATAGATTTTGCTAATAAATCTGCTGCCGAAAAGTGACTATCTGGCACTTCATTTTCTACATCACTTATTAGCTGCTCTAAGATTATAGAGACTTCGCTTTCTGGTACATTTACAGGCACACCAGTAATCACTACAATTTCATCTTTAACATGCGTAAAGACAAATCCTGTAGCTTCTAAATCTTCTTGTAATTGTTGAATTAATTGAATTTCTTGCTTAGAAAAATGTAATTCTAACGGAAATAATAGCTGCTGACTTACGCCTTCTTTTACAGTAATATTTTGAAGATATTCTTCATACAATACACGCTGATGTGCACGATGTTGATCTATAACCAACATACCAGATTTTATAGTACTAATAATAAATTTATTGTTAAGCTGATACGTGGTTTGCTTATGCTCTACTTCATTTTCGTTGTCAAAAATTGAAGCGGTTTCTGGTTCGCTTTCAAAAGTTACTTCGCTAAAATTTGAAGCCGATTGATTGCCTTTAGATTCTAATCCAACATACAAACTTTCCCAAGATGTTCCTCTATCTTTTTTAAATGAAGGCGATCCTGAAAATGAGGATACAGATGAAGACGACTTGCTAGTAACAACCTCATCTTTAAACGGATTAAAACTACTATCTACCTCTACTGAAGGTGCAGATTTTTGTTGATAATTATAAGGCGTATCTAAATTGGCATCGCGTTCAAAGTCTAAAACTGGTGCAATATTAAACTGTCCCAAACTATGCTTTACTGCCGATCTTAAAATGGCATACAATGTATGCTCGTCGTCAAATTTAATCTCAGTTTTTGTTGGGTGAATATTAATATCTATGGTTTGCGGATTTACAGTTAAGTTTAAAAAATAACTTGGTTGCGCACCATCTTTAAGCAAACCTTCAAACGCTGAATTTATAGCATGATTTAAATAAGCGCTTTTAATAAAACGATTATTTACAAAGAAAAACTGCTCGTTACGACTTTTCTTGGCAAATTCTGGTTTACCAACAAATCCAGAAATGGTCAGTACCTCTGTAGCTTCTTCTACGGGCACTAATTTTTCGTTGGTTTTAGTCCCAAAAATATTAACTATACGCTGCCTATAATTGCTTTCTGGAAGATTAAATGTTTCGCTTCCGTTATGAAACATAGAAAATGTTATGCTTGGATGTGCTAATGCCACACGATGAAACTCGTCTATCACATGACGTAATTCGACAGCATTAGATTTTAAGAAATTTCGTCTTGCTGGAATATTAAAAAATAAGTTTTTTACAGCTAACGACGTTCCTTTTGGTGTTACGACTACATCTTGACTTTTAACTTCACTACCTTCAATTTCTATGCAAGTACCAAGCTCGTCATCCTCTTGCTTTGTTTTTAACTCAACATGAGCAATTGCAGCGATACTGGCTAAAGCTTCACCACGAAATCCTTTAGTATTTAATTGAAATAAGTCTTCTGCATTTCGGATTTTTGATGTAGCATGACGCTCAAAACTTAATCTAGCGTCGGTTGCACTCATACCTTTTCCGTTATCGATAACTTGTATTAATGTTTTACCAGCATCTTTTACAATTAGTTTAATTGTAGTTGCTTCGGCATCAATTGCGTTTTCTAAAAGCTCTTTTACGACAGATGCAGGACGTTGTACTACTTCTCCTGCAGCAATTTGATTAGCAACATGATCTGGTAATAATTGAATAATATCTGCCATATACTAATTTGGGAAGAATATAGATAGGTCAAAACCGATTATTAACAAAAATAAGAATACCAAAACAGCTACGATGATTAAAATACGTCTGTTTGCAGCTTCATCTGGACTATGCTTTAACTCGTCTAAAGCATTATTAAACTTTTGTTTTATGTTTTTGTTATCGCCTACCGTTGTTCTAAATTCGTCAAATTTGTGTTTTATTTCATACGGACTTCCTTCACCTTTGTAATATCTTGGTGTGTAACTAAACTTTTTATTTTTTCGTCTTGTTAGAAGTCCCATAATTATTTAATTTTTGTATCTAAGTAATACATTAAGATAGCAATAAATACTAAAAGTCCTATTAAGAGGAATAAGGTATTGCTCTTTTTTCTTCCAGAAACAGAAGGTCTTGCCTCGTTCCAACTAGATTTCATGCTTTCTTTTAACTGAGAAGCAGAATCTTTGTCTTTATCAAAACGAGATTTGTAAGTAAATGTTTTATTTTTTCTTTGACCGAACAATACTAAATGATATTACTAGTAAATTCAAATTTACTGAAAATACTAGAGATTGCTGGTTAGAGAATGCTAAAAATTGTTAACAAAAGGGAATGATTTGCTGTTAGCTGTTAGCTGTTAGCTGTTAGCTGTTAGCTGTTAGCTGTTAGCTGTTAGCTGTTAGCAATATTAAACAAACTATGATAGACTGAATACTGAATACTGAATACTGAATACTGAATACTGAATACTGAATACTGAATACTGAATACTGAATACTGAAATCTAAGCGTTTCTTCTTAATTCTGCCATTTTTAATGCAGCTACTGCAGCTTCTACACCTTTGTTACCATGTTTTCCTCCAGAACGGTCTATGGCTTGTTGCATATTATTATCGGTAAGCACACAGAAAATAACAGGTGTTTCACGCTGTACATTTAAGTCTTTAATACCTTGCGCTACAGCTTCGCAAACAAAATCAAAATGTTTCGTTTCACCTTGTATAACACTACCTATTGCAATAACAGTGTTAACCATTTGCTCTTGCATTTTTTTGCTTCCGTAGATTAACTCGTAACTACCTGGCACGTGCCAAACAATAATATTTTCTGGTTTTACACCGTGCTCTAAAAGTGTGTCTTTGGCACCTTTTAAAAGACCTTCGGTGATATTGTCATTCCATTCTGAAACAACAATCCCAAACCGAAATTGCTTTCCGTTTGGGATTGATGCTTTATCGTAAGCTGATAAATCTGTTGTTGCCATGTTATATTATTTTGACATCGCTTGTGCTTTTCCTATAAATACTTCTGAGTTTTTAGCTTCAGGAGCATCTGGATAATTGTCTTTTATTTTATTAAAAAACTCTAACGCTTTAGAAGCATTACCCATATTTAAAGCAGTTACACCTGCTTTGTATAAAAAGGTTGGAGTTGTAAATTCGTTTTGACGTAAATTAGCCGCTTTTGTGTAATAATCTAAAGCTTGATCTGGTTGGTTTAATTGCATAAATGCATCACCTATTGCACCTTTAGCCATTGGCGCTAAAGCTTCGTCTTCGCTATTAAAATCATCTAAATAAGCGATAGCTTTTTCGTAATTTTTTAAGTTTAAGTAAGCCATACCTGCATAGTAGTTTGCAAGGTTACCTGCTTCTGTACCACTATATTGGTCTACAATATCTGTTAAACCTAATTTTCCTTCTCCACCACTTAAAGCTAAGTTGTATAAAGAGTCTTGGTTAGCAGTTGCTGTTACAGCATCATTAAAATACTTTTTTGCTTGGTACATTTCATTCATAGCAGTTACATGTTTTGGTTTTGCTATAAATTGTTGGTAACCTAAATATCCTAAAACTAAAGCAGCTACAACACCAATTACAATAAAAATGTTCTTTTGGTTTTTCTCTACAAACTCTTCTGCTTTGTTTGCAGACTCGTCTAATGTATTAAATACTTCAGCTGTTGCAGATTCTTCTTCTACTTCTATTTCTTTTTCAACTTTCGTCTTAGGTTTGTATCCTCTTTTCTTATACGTTGCCATACTTCGTTTTATTAATGCGCACAAAAATATAATTTTTCTTCATAAATAAAAGCCTATTTATTTGATATTTTTCAATAATTTGCACTTCTTATTGTGGCAACCCTATTTAGCACACTTTTTTTATATTGTATCTATGATTTTAAAATCACTTTCGCTTTTAAATTATAAGAATTTTGACACTAAAACTTTTGAGTTTGACGCTACCATTAATTGTCTTGTAGGTAATAATGGTGTAGGAAAAACAAATGTTTTAGATGCTATATATCATCTTTCGTTTGGCAAAAGTTATTTTAATCCGGTCTCTTCACAAAACATTAGACATGACGAAGAATTTTTTGTGGTTAATGGCGAATATGAGAAAGACAATAAAACCGAAAATATTGTTGTTAGCCTAAAAAAAGGACAAAAAAAAGTTATAAAACGAAATGCAAAAGCTTATGATAAATTTAGTGATCATATAGGTTTTTTACCGCTTGTTATAATTTCGCCAGCAGATAGAGATTTGATTATAGAAGGTAGTGACACAAGAAGAAAGTTTATTGATAGTGTGATTAGTCAAAATGATAAAAACTATTTAAATCACTTGATTAACTATAATAAAGTATTGGCGCAACGAAACTCTTTATTAAAATTTTTTGCTGCCAACCACACCTTTAATAAAGACACAATTGATGTCTATAACGAACAATTAAACACTTACGGAACACAAATTTTTGAAAAACGTAAAACCTTTTTAAAAACCTTTGTTCCTATTTTTAAAGAACGTTATAAAGCCATTAGCGATAATAACGAAGCTATAGATTTAGTTTACAAAAGCAACCTTTTTGATGACGATTTAAATACACTTTTACGTCAAAATATTAATAAAGACAAAGCTTTACAATATACTAGCGTTGGGATACATAAAGATGATTTAATATTTAATATTGATGATCATCCGATTAAAAAATTTGGTAGTCAAGGACAACAAAAATCATTTTTAATCGCATTAAAACTAGCGCAATTTGACAGCATAAAAGCAGAAAACGGAAGCAACCCTATTTTACTTTTAGATGATATTTTTGATAAACTAGATGAAACTAGAGTTGCTCAAATTATAAAATTGGTAGATGACGAAAATTTTGGTCAAATATTTATAAGCGATACACATGCAGATCGTACCGAAAGTGTTGTGAAACAAGTACATCAAACCTATAAAATTTTTAAACTTTAATTTTTTTTAAAATGAAAAAATTAGCCTTATTATTAATTCTAATAATCTTTAGTTGTACGGAAGATAAATCTCATTTTACCGAAAACATAGATGGTTATTGGGAAATAAAACACGTTAAATTAAACAATGGTTACGAAAAAGAATACACCGTAAACGAGACCATTGATTATATCGAAATTACCTCAGACACGTCCGGATTTAGAAAAAAAATGAAACCACAATTTGATGGTACTTTTAAAACCTCAAACAACTCAGAAAATTTCACTTTTAAAATTGAAAACGACAGTTTTAACTTACATTATAAAACACCTTATTATAGTTGGAAAGAAACTATTTTAGAGATTTCTAAAGACGAAATGAAAGTAATAAACCAAAGCAAAGACGTATATTTATATAAACGTTACACACCAATAAATGTTGAATAATGGCCAAACGCAATAACGATATACTTAATTTACAAGATGTACTTAAAGAATTTGTTACAGAAAACAAATTAGAAACTGGCTTAGACAAAGTACAAGTTAGAGATGCTTGGGCAAAACTAATGGGTAATGGCATTAACAATTACACCTCTGATATTCAACTAAAAAGAGATACACTTTACATTCAATTAACTTCTAGTGCTCTAAGAGAAGAGCTTAGTTACGGAAAAGAGAAAATAATAAAAATGATTAACGAAGAACTAGGCAAAGACATCGTTAACAAAATAGTACTCAGGTAATTGAAAATTTTTCACCGAACTTTTATTTTTTTTGAAAAATTTTAAAAATAACGTTGAGTTAATATTATAAACTCTATCTTTGAAACATTATTAACAAATTTTTTTTATTACAATGGCTCAAGGCACAGTAAAATTTTTCAATGATTCTAAAGGTTATGGTTTTATAACTGAAGAAGGATCTAACAAAGACCATTTCGTTCATATCTCAGGTCTAATTGACGAAGTTAGAGAAGGAGATAACGTAGAATTTGATCTACAAGAAGGACGTAAAGGCATGAACGCAGTAAATGTAAAAGTAGTATAATATATATTTTCTATTTAAACGATTACAAAAAAAGCCTTTCCAAATTTGGAAAGGCTTTTTTAGTTGGATAAATCTTTTACTACTATTTTTTAATTACTTTTTTAGTAATCGTTGTAGTTTCTGTATGTATTTTCAAAAAGTAAATACCAGAGTTTATATTACTTAAATCAATACTTGTTGTGTTAATTTTTGAATTAATATTTATTATTCTTCCATTAATATCCAACACCTCTATTGAGCTAATAGTTTGCTTACTTTGATTTTTAATATTGAAAATCCCATTTGAAGGATTTGGATAAACAAAAATATCATTCGCATTAAGATCAAAATCATTAACAGACAATAGATCTACGGAACAGTTGTACACATAAACTTCATCAAGATACCAACCTACAGTACCATTACATCCGTCTGTACCAACTTCAAACCTAAATTCTACACTATCACCTGCATTTACATTTATATTTGAAAGATTTATAACACTTGTTCCCCAACTACCGGTTAATCCTCCTTCGTCATAACCAGTAAAAGCTGCTTGTCCTGCTAGAGGATTATCATTACCTTCACCAGAACCATTTATAGCATCATTGTAAGGGTTTGCGGTAAAAGCAGATACAGGAACCAGAGTCCAAAAGAATCCTCCATTTTTTCTGTATTTAACATTAGCACCATCCCATTCAAATTCAGTTGATATGTTATGATTAAAAGCCAATTCAAAATCACCAGTTACACCTGATGGTAAATTAATAACTGGACTTTGTAATCTTATAACTCCATTCTGTAAATCAGATGAACAATCTCCGTTAATAGGATTTGCTCCAAAAATACCAGTACCTGGTCTACTCTTAGGTAAATTAGACTCTAAAATCCAATCTCTATCTTCCCAAGTAGTAGGATTTGATGGCACGTTACTTACAGTCCAGCCATCAAGACCATTCTCCCAATCTTGAGTATATAAAGCACCATTGGTTGCATTAGAACATAATGTTACTGTTTGATCTAATAGTGATACAAAACCACAAGAATCAGGATTCATTCTTAACTCTACTGCTAGAAGTGCATTATTTAATTGTGCCAAATCTGAAGCAGTTATAACCTCTCCTGATAAACCTACTGAAGCTCCTGTTGATAGCCCCATTAAATTTACTCCTAACAAATCATTAGCAGAAGCCTCTAAAGCATCTGCAAAAACAGAAAAGTCACTTGTTTGAGTTAGATATTGACTTTGAGCTCTCCAAAAGATATGAGCTGATTTTGTAAAACCAATTCCTGTAACTGTAACACCATTATATGTTCCTCCGTCTACTAATAACGCATAAGCATGGTTAGGTACTCCCGAATTGATATGAACACCTCCGGAATCTGTTTCAGCACACCAATAATTCCCCGAACCAACTCTTCCTGGATCTCCATTACATGGAGGGTAGTACATGTCTCTAATTGCTCCTCCAAAAGCAGAAGCATCTTCCCCTATTTTCCATCTTAAAGAAGGATTACAAGCTGTACTTGATCTTATAGATAAATCTTCTCCTGCATCTTCATAATTATTCAACATATCAACTGTTTCTCCCCATACGTCAGAAAAAGATTCATTTAAAGCACCTGCTTGATAATAATATATTAACCCACTTGTATATTCAGTATAAGCGTGTCCCCATTCATGTGCTATCACATCATCTGCAGCTGTTCCATCACAATAATTAGCAGAATAACCATTCCAATTAGCATTTGGACAAGAAATATTAGGATTGTTGTTTATAGTAATCATAGTAGCATCTTGATTATCATAAGACACATAACCAAAAGCATTTTCAAAGAAGTTATATATATCCTCTGAAGCTACTACTTCATTTTGTTGCCAGTTTGTTAACGCACCAGGAAAAGCATCCCCTTCTTGCCATACCAAATTTGAAGTATTACTTTCATAAACTTCTCTGTTAACATGCGCTATTCCTGTAAATTGCTGTACCAAATCTCCTGTTAATGCATTTATAAAAAGAAACTCTCTAACATCTACATTGTTTCTAACCTCAACTTCATAAACAAGAAAGTCTCCTAAATTTTTATTTTCAATAAGACCTTTCTGAAATACATATAAATTACTTTTTATAACCATTAAACCTGCTCCAGAATGATTTATATTTTGAGTATTTACAATTTCTATTGCTTTATTTGAAGCTTGCAACGTACTAATCTGCGGATTAGTTTTTACTTTTAATCCAGAAATTAAGCTTCCGTTAATTGCTGTAATCTGCTTATCTGCATTAAAATGAATTCTTAATTGTCCATCAAAAACTTTTACTCCGTTATGGTATTGATTGAAAATTACATGTTCAAAACCGTAATTATCTAACCTCGTTTCTTCTAAAATTAAATTAGAATTATCTACACCCAATACAGATGTATATTGAGTTATGAAATTCTCTGACTTTTCCTTAACAGAAGACCCATTTATAGAAAATGGTTGGTCAAAAGGAAAAATAATAAACTCTGGTGTATTATTAATTTGATTAATTGAAATTGAAGCGTTTGTAGATTGTAAAAAACGCTCTAAATCTTTATTACTAGTTTGCGCAAAAAGCACCTGTGTAGCAATAAAAAGAACTAACAGTAATCTCTTTTTCATTTGTTTAGCTAATTGGGCTGCTAATATATCAAAAAAGCCTGAGAAGTTCTCAGGCTTTTTTATAATATGTTTAAGTTATAACTCCTTAAAACATCTCTCTTCCAGAAAAATGGAAAGCACCTTCTATAGCTGCATTCTCATCACTATCACTTCCGTGTACTGCATTTTCTCCTATAGATTCTGCGTACATTTTTCTAATAGTTCCTTCTGCTGCTTCTGCTGGATTTGTAGCTCCAATTAAAGTTCTAAAATCTTCTACTGCATTATCTTTCTCTAAAATAGCAGCTACAATAGGACCACGTGTCATATACTCTACTAACTCTCCAAAGAAAGGTCTTTCTTTGTGAATAGCATAAAATGCTTCTGCATCTTGCTTAGTCATGTGAGTTAATTTCATTGCTACGATTCTAAATCCTGAAGCATTAATTTTTTCTAAAATTGCGCCAATGTGTCCTTTTTCTACAGCATCTGGCTTAAGCATTGTAAATGTTCTATTAGTTGCCATTTTATTGTTTTAGTTTTAATTTCAACTTTTAATAACAAACCTATTTTCAGCTTGTTAATTTTGTGCAAAAGTAAGGCATTTATTAAGAAAAACAACAAATTCAATTATTAAAAAATTGTATATTCGTGCGCTATGACAAAACAAGATATTTCTGAAATTAAATCGCTTTTAGCTTCGCCTAAAAAAATAGTTATTGTAACTCACAAAAATCCTGATGGAGACGCTATTGGCTCTAGCTTGGCGTTATTTCATTACTTAACAAAAATCAATCATTTTGTAACTGTTATTACACCTAATGATTACCCAGATTTTTTAAAATGGGTTCCTGGTCAAGACTTAATTTTAAAGTTTGATTCGCAAAACAGTCAATCTGTAGAAGCTTTAAATAACGCAGATATTATCTTCACTTTAGATTTTAATGCCTTTCATAGAGCTGGAGATATGGAGAATACACTTGCGGAAAATAAGTCATTAAAAATTATGATTGACCATCATCAACAACCAGATCCTTATGCCAAATACACCTATAGTGATGTTAGTATGAGTTCTACCTGCGAGATGATTTATAATTTTATTGAAATGTTAGGCAATTTAGACCATTTAGATAGCAATATGGCAACAGCTATTTATTTAGGTATCATGACAGATACTGGTTCTTTCAGATTCAATTCAACAACTAGCAGAACACACCGCGTTATCGCAGATTTAATCGATAAAGGTGCTGAAAATACTTTTATTCATAATCAAGTTTATGACACCAATAGTTATAACCGTTTGCAGCTATTAGGTTGTGCGTTAAGTAACTTAAAAGTATTGCCAGAATATAGAGCTGCTTATATAACGTTGACACTAAGCGAACTTCAAAAATTTGATTACAAAAAAGGCGATACAGAAGGATTTGTAAATTACGCTTTATCATTAAATAATATTGTTTTAGCTGCTATTTTTATAGAAGACGCACAACAAAATATTGTAAAGATTTCTTTACGCTCTAAAGGAGATTTCTCTGTAAATTTAATGTCTAGATCTCATTTTGAAGGTGGCGGACATACTAATGCTGCTGGCGGAAAAAGTGATTTACCAATTAAGGAAACTGTTGAAAAATTTATTAGTATATTACCACAATACAAATCGGCATTAAATGAAGCTTAATCACTATATATTTATTTTTTTTGGACTGCTTATTATAGGCTGTAAAAGTCCCGAAGCACGTAAACCAATTACCGTGTCTTCAGGAAGTTTTATAGACCAATCTGTTGCCCGTAACAAAGCTTTAAACCAAAAAGAAATTGAAAAAATAGAAACCATAATTGCCAGCCAACCTGATAAAGAATTTAAAAATTCAGGAAACGGTTTTTGGTACTATTACAATACAAAAGTTGAAAACGATAGTTTGCAAACACCAGGTTTTGGCGATATAATTAACTTCAATTACAATGTAAAAACCTTAGATAGCAATGTTATTTACACTAAAGAAGAAATAAAAACGCAAAACTACGCTATGGATCAAGAAGAAATTTTTACTGGTCTTCGCGAAGGTTTAAAACTTTTAAAAGAAGGAGAAACTGCTACATTTTTATTCCCTTCGCAAAAAGCATATGGTTATTATGGAGACGAACACAAAATAGGTATTAACACACCAATTATGTGTCAAGTAACCGTAAATAAAATCACTAAAAATCAAGACTAAACCAAATAACAATGAACCTAATAAAAAAACAAATGAAATTTTTACTTATCGCTTTTATTGCCAGCTTTTCGGCAATGTCGTGTCAAGACAAATATCCTGATTTACCAGACGGACTTTACGCCGAGTTTAAGACCAACAAAGGTACTATGGTTGCTAAATTATTTTATGACAAAGTACCTGTTACTGTTGCTAACTTTGTAGGTCTTGCAGAAGGAACACATCCAAAATTAGCAGACTCTTTAAAAGGTAAACCATTTTATAATGGCATTACTTTTCATAGAGTGATGGACAAATTTATGATACAAGGTGGCGACCCAACAGGAACTGGTATGGGTAGTGCTGGCTATAAATTTTATAGTGAATTTGACACTAGCCTAAGCCATGATAAAGCAGGTATTTTATCCATGGCTAACTCTGGTGGATTAGACACTAACGGAAGCCAGTTTTTTATTACCGAAGTACCAAAAACTAACCTAGATGCTTTTTATGCAGACGGAAGTTTTAAAAACTGTAACATGCCAAGAACAAGCTGTCATACAGTGTTTGGAGAATTAGTAAAAGGACTAGAAGTACAAGATACCATATCTAATGTAAAAACAAATAACACCAAACCTGTTGAGCCTGTTATTATAGAAGAATTAAATATTATAAGAAAAGGTGCCGATGCAAAAGCATTTGACGCTGCAAAAGTATTTACCGAAAAAGAACCTTTATTACCTCAACGCTTAGAAGAGCAACAAGCTGCTATGCAAGAAAAAATTAAAGAGCAAGCAAAAATAGCTGGTAAAGCCTTTATCGAGAAAAATAAAGATATGGAAGGTGAAGTTATAGAGTCGCCTACTGGATTAGTGATGATTTTAAACAAAGCCAAAGATGGTGTAACACCAAAAAGCACCGATAATGTCTTAATACAAAGTACAGGTTACTTTGAAAACGGAAACTTGTTTTACACTACAGATGCAGAAGTAGCAAAAGCTACAAACACCTATAACGAACAAGCAGATAAAGCTGGTGCATATGAGCCTTTCCCTATGATTTATAACGAGTCTGCTACGCTTGTACCAGGTTTTAGAGAAGCTATGCTAAAAATGAACATTGGCGACAAAGCCCGTATTTTTGTACCAAGTTATTTAGGGTACGGACCAAACGGACGCGCACCACGTATACCACCAAATGCTAATTTAGTATTTGATTTAGAAATTGTTGGTATTAAATAACACCACAAAAAAACATAAAATAAAAAACCACCTTTTTAGGTGGTTTTTTTATAAATATACGTAGACCTACGTATTGATTTTCATACATAATAAGTTAACTTTGTTTAACAATCGGTAATGCGAATTGTAAACTCGCTTTATCTTTACATTGCCAATAATTAGGAAAAACAGAACCGAATTATAAACTAAGATGAAATTTTATTTATTAGCTTTAATATTAATCATTTTTACTTGCTCTAATACAAGTCGAAATTTTAAGTTTTTAAACTCTAAACTAATTCAACAAAAAAATGATACGATTCAATTCATTCCTAAAAGGAATTTTAATGGGAAATGTAATAACGACTGTGTTGTGTTTGTTGCAAATAATGAATCTGTTAAATCAGTTAATGGAATAACTAATAACGCCGAATATGATTATCAACTATTTATAGGTTGTCCAACCAAATATAGACTGATAAAAAATCGTGAATATACATTTATTGCCCAGGAATATTTTACGAGTAAATGCGCTATCTCTACTGATAGTTTAATTAATACGAAGAGATACAAATTGATTAAGATGATTGAAAAATAACTACTGGCAACAATGTATAAATTCACTGCAATTTTCTATCTTTCAGCTCAATCGGAAAATCGTACCGATTTTCCGCAACTGAAATTTATACGCTAACGTTAAACGAAACAAAAAAAGCCCAGCAAAAACTAGGCTTTTTTTATTATTATCTACTTCCCTATTTCTTTGGGATTTCTTTTAAGATTTCTAACACAAATTTCCAATATTTTTGAGCAGAGCTTATTTGAGCGCGCTCATCTGGGCTATGTGCACCTTTAATATTTGGTCCAAAACTAATCATTTCCATATCTGGATAATTTTGTCCTAAAATACCACATTCTAATCCTGCATGGCAAGCTGCAACGTGTGGCTTTTCGTTATTTAAACGCTCGTAAACATTTGTAACCACTTTTAAGATAGATGCATCCATATTTGGTGTCCAACCTGGGTAATCTCCAGAAAACTCTACTTCGCAACCTGTTAATTCAAACGTTGCGCGTAAAGTATTGGCTAAATCTAGTTTAGAACTCTCTACAGAGCTACGTGTTAAACACGCAATTTCTATCTCGCCATCTTTTATAGTTACTCGTGCTATATTATTAGACGTTTCTACTAATTCTGGAATATCTGCACTCATACGGTATACACCATTTAATGCCGCATAAATTGCTCTGGTTACACCTTCTTGCACACCTAAATCCATAATTTTTTCTGGTGTTTCAGTTTTAGTGACCAAAATCTCTAAATCTGGCTCCATGGTTTTAAGTTCCTTCTTTATGGTATTGGCTTGCTCTTTCATTTCAGCTAAAAAAGCTTCTTCATGTATAGCATCTATTGCTACAATTGCTTTACTCTCGCGTGGAATAGCGTTACGTAAACTACCGCCTTCAATTTGAGAGATACGTAAACCAAAGTTTTCAAAACCATCAAATAACACACGGTTCATAATTTTATTGGCGTTACCTAAACCTTCGTGTATTTGCATACCTGAATGTCCTCCTTGTAATCCTTTTACCTCAACTTGATAACCGGTTTTAAATTCTGGTGTTTCTTCTTCTTCATAAGTACGTCTTGCAGTTACATCTACTCCACCAGCACAACCAACACCAATTTCGTCATCTTCTTCGGTATCTAAATTCAATAAAATATCACCAGTTAATAATCCGCCTTTTAATCCCATTGCGCCAGTCATTCCGGTTTCTTCATCAATGGTAAATAAAGCTTCTATTGCTGGATGTGGTATATCTGTACTTTCTAAAATAGCCATAATGGTAGCAACACCTAAACCGTTATCTGCACCAAGTGTTGTTCCTTTTGCTTTTACCCAATCACCATCTACATACATATCGATACCTTGCGTATCAAAATCAAAAACCGTATCGTTATTTTTTTGATGTACCATATCTAAATGCGATTGCATTACAATGGTTACACGATCTTCCATTCCTGCTGTTGCTGGCTTTTTGATGATTACGTTTCCTACTTCGTCTTCTATAGTTTCTAAACCTAACTTAGCTCCAAAATCTTTCATAAATTTTATAACGCGTTCTTCTTTTTTAGAAGGTCTTGGTACGGCGTTTAAATCGGCAAATTTATTCCATAATGCTTTAGGCTCTAAGGCTCTTACGTCTTGACTCATAATTTTATTTTTATTGAAACACAAAAGTACAAAATGCACTATGGATTAATTACTTTTTTAAGTTGAAATTATGAGATTCTTCGCTGCGCTCTGAATGACAAGAAAAAAAACATCCACATTACTTTTGTCATTCTGAAGGAGGAACGACTGATGAATCTCTTATGATTAATATTAATAAGATTCTTCGCCTTCATTTCGACTGCGCTCAATGTGACAGCTCTGAATGACAAAAAGAAACCATTTAAACAAACATCAACTTTAGTCGTTACTCCTGATGGAAGTGACATCCTTTTTTATTTGGTCACTGAGCGTAGTCGAAGTGATCAAATAAAAAAGATATAACGGACAGCAGGAACCAACCTTTTAAAAAAACCTGAACGATTGGTCCTAATTTTAATTATTTTTGAAGTCTATGCGAAAACACACCAAATTATTTTTAACGGGATTAATTGTACCTACCTACATTTTGGTACAACTTGCCAAGCGTTTTCCTGAATTTGTAGATCGAAATTATAGCGAAGGATTATACCCATTTTTATCTAAATGTTTTAGATATGTTTTGGGTTGGCTACCGTTTAGCTTTGGAGATTTTGTCTATGGTATTGGCATTTTTTTAATGCTAAGATGGTTAGTTTTAAACCGAAAACGTATTTATAAAGACACCATAAAATGGTTGTTAGATGTTGGTGCAGTTTTGGGTGTTGTGTATTTTGCATTTCATCTACTTTGGGGATTTAATTATTACCGTAATCCATTGCATAAAAACTTAGGTTTGGAAGACGATTACACTACAGAACAACTACTTTCTGTCACCAAAAAACTAATTGAAAAATCTAACAATTTACAATTACATATCGCTAAAAACGATACAGTAAAAGTCGTTTTACCGTACACAAAAACCGAAATTTTAAAACAAACTCCGAATGGTTATAAAGTGTTGGAGAAAGAATTTCCGCATTTAGAATACCATCCAAAAAGTTTAAAAAAATCGATATTTAGTTTACCACTAACTTATATGGGTTTTAGCGGATATTTGAATCCTTTGACTAATGAAGCGCAGGTAGATTATTTAATTCCGGAGTATAAATTCCCAACAACTTCAGCTCACGAGATTGCCCACCAATTGGGTTACGCTTTAGAAAACGAAGCCAATTTTATGGGGTTTTTAGCATCGGTAAACAATCCAGATATTTATTTTAAATATTGCGGTTACACCTTTGGACTTAGACATTGTTTAAGAGAAGTCTACAAACGTAATCCTGACACTTATTTTGAATTAGTTGAAACCATAAATCCTGGAATTATTAAAAACTACCAAGAAGTGCAAGACTTTTGGGATAGTTACAAAAACCCATCAGAGATTTTCTTTAAAAGCACATACACCACTTATCTAAAAGCCAATAACCAAGCAAAAGGTATGGAAAGCTACAGCTATGTAGTGGCATTACTAGTAAATTACCTACAAAATAAAACACTTTAAAAAAGTTAAAATTTTACACTTCATTTTGAATAGGTAGCCTTAAGACTTATCTTTAATGTCTTTAAGACTTTAAACTAACTATTCTTATGAAAAAAATCCTGAGTATTTTAGGACTGTTACTGTGCAGTTATTCTTCTTTTGCACAAGAATACATTCCTAAAAATGACGGTGTAAAAACTAACACCTCTAATTACACAGCATTTACAAATGCTAAAATTTACATTACTCCAACACAGGTTGTTGATAATGCTACGCTTTTAATAAAAGATGGAAAAGTAGTTGCAAGCGGTACTAGTGTTACTATACCAAAAAACGCAGTAACTGTAGATGTAAGCGGTAAAACTATTTACCCTTCATTTATTGAAACGTATAGCTATTTTGGGATGAAACCTGTTGAAAACGCTTCAAGCAATAGACGATCACCTCAATATGATGCAAGTCGTGAAGGTTATTATTGGAACGATCACATAAGACCTGACCAAAACGCATTAGACTTTTTTGACTTTGATAGTAAAAAGGCAGAAAAACTTAGAAAAGCTGGTTTTGGAGTTGTTAATTCTCACATTGATGACGGAATTATACAAGGTACAGGCGTATTAGTTACATTAGCGCCAGAAGGTAGTGATGCCACAAGATTATTAGACGAAAAACTAGGTCAGTTTTACGGTACTTCAAAAAGTAAAACATCACGTCAAATGTACCCAACATCTTTAATGGGTACTATGGCATTATTAAGACAAGTAAATCTTGACGCAGATTGGTACGCAAAAGGAAATATAAAAGAGAAAGATCGCGCTTTAGAAGCGTTTAATGCTAATAAAAATGAAATTCAAATTCTTAATGCTTCTAGCAAAGAAAATGTACTTCGTTTTGATAAAATCGGCGATCAATTTAATACTCAATATATTTTTATTGCTGGCGGTGATGAATACGAATGGATTAAAGATATCAAAGCGACAAACGCACAGTTTATCGTACCTGTAAATTTTCCAGATGCATATGATATGGAAGATCCATTAATGGCTAGCTCTGTTAGTTTAGCTGATTTGAAAGCATGGAATCAAGCACCTTCAAACCCTAAAATATTAGCAGATAACAATATTACTTTTGCTTTTACAACTCATGATTTAAAAGAAGAAAAAGACTTATTGGCTAATCTTCAAAAAGCTATAGAATATGGTTTAGATAAAACTAAAGCATTAGAAGCTTTAACAACTATTCCTGCTCAAATCATAGGTAAATCTACTCAATTAGGACATTTAAAAACTGGTGCTTATGCTAACTTTTTAATCACTTCCGGAGATATTTTTGATAAAGAAACAACCATTTATCAAAACTGGGTAACTGGTGTTAAAGATGAAATAACACCAATGGACACCAAAGACTTGCGTGGAGATTACACGTTTAAATTAAACAATACCGATTACGAATTATCAATCTCTGGAGATATAGAAAAACTGAAGTCTAAAGTAATAACTGAAGATAAAGAGTTAGGTTCTAAAATTAACTTTTCTGACGAATGGTTTACACTAACTTTTTCTACAATTGACACTACAAAACAAGAGTTTGTAAGAGTTGTTTCAAAAATTTCAGACACAGAAAATATAAAAGGAAAAGCAATTTTACCTAACGGAAAAGAATTTGCTTTTAACGCTACTAAAAAAGCTTCAGAAAAAGCTGAAGAGAAAAAAAGCGATAAAGACGAAGATAAAGAAAGTGAAACACCAAAACTATTCCCTGTTACTTATCCTAACATGGCTTACGGTTTTACTAGCCTACCTCAACAAGAAACTATTTTATTTAAAAACGCAACGGTTTGGACTAATGAAACTGAAGGTGTTTTAGAACAAACAGACGTTTTAATTAAAAACGGAAAAATTTCTAAAATAGGTAAAAATCTTAGCGCTGGTAATGCAACAATTGTAGATGCAACTGGTAAACATTTAACTTCTGGAATTATTGACGAACATTCACATATTGCAACTTCAAGCGTCAATGAAGCTGGTCATAATAGCACTGCTGAAGTAAGCATAGAAGACGTTTTAGATGCCGAAGACATTAACATTTACCGCAACCTTTCTGGTGGAGTTACATCAATACAAGTACTTCACGGATCTGCAAATCCAATTGGCGGTCGTTCGGCAATTATTAAATTAAAATGGGGAGAAACTCCAGAAAATTTAATTTACACAAACACTCCAAAATTTATCAAGTTTGCTTTAGGTGAAAACGTAAAGCAAAGTAATTGGGGCGATGATAGTAGAAACAGATTTCCACAAACCAGAATGGGTGTTGAACAAGTTTATATGGATTATTTCCAAAGAGCAAAAGAATACGATGCATTAAAGAAAAGCGGTAAACCTTACCGAAAAGATATCGAGCTAGAAACACTTGCAGAAATTTTAAATAAAGAACGTTTTATTTCTTGTCACTCTTACGTTCAAAGTGAAATTAATATGCTAATGAAAGTTGCTGAAAGATTCAACTTCAACATTAATACCTTCACACATATTTTAGAAGGTTACAAAGTAGCCGATAAAATGGTAGAACACGGTGTTGGCGGATCTACGTTTAGCGATTGGTGGGCATATAAATATGAGGTTAACGATGCTATTCCTTTTAATGCACCAATCATGCGCAATGCTGGTGTAACGGTTGCTATTAATAGTGATGATGCCGAAATGTCTAGACGCTTAAATCAAGAAGCTGCAAAAAGTGTAAAATACGGAGATATTAGCGAAGAAGACGCTTGGAAGTTTGTTACTTTAAACCCTGCAAAACTATTACACATTGATGATCGTGTAGGAAGTATAAAAGTAGGAAAGGATGCAGATGTTGTTTTATGGTCAGATCATCCATTATCTATTTATGCTAAAGCAGAAAAAACAATTATTGACGGTACCGTTTATTTTGATATAGAACGTGATGCACAACTTCGCGAAGCAATGGAAAAAGAAAAAAATGAATTAACCACAATGATGCTTCAAGCAAAACACAAAGGGTTAAAGACAAAGCCAATTGAGAAAAAAGAAAAAGAATTATTACACTGTGACTCTGTAGAACATCAGTTTTAAAAAAGGACAAAGTGTATAATCAAAACGTATAAAAAATGAAAAAACTAAATATATTAATCCTAACACTTTTGGTGAGTATTTCTGGTTTAGCACAGCAAACACCAGCACCAAAACAAACAAATGCTTACTCTATAGAAGGTGCTACCTTGCATATGGGTAACGGTAATGTGATTAAAAATTCTTTAATCATGTTTGACAACGGAAAAATTACTTTTGTTGGTAGTGCTATGATGAAAATAGCCAGACAAGGCGAAGTTATAGACGCAAAAGGCAAACATGTATATCCTGGTTTTATTGCTCCTAATTCTACTTTAGGTTTAGTAGAAGTAGATGCTGTAAGAGCTAGTGATGATGAAGACGAAATCGGAGCTATGAATCCGCACGTAAGAAGTATAATTGCTTATAATACTGAATCTAAAGTTGTAGAATCTATGCGTCCAAACGGTGTATTAATGGCGCAAATTACGCCTCGTGGCGGACGTATTTCTGGAACGTCTAGTATTGTTCAATTAGACGCATGGAATTGGGAAGATGCTATTATCAAAGAAGATGATGGGATCCATCTAAATTGGCCAAGAGCATATTCGCGTGGTCGTTGGTGGTTAGGAGAACCAATGGTTTTAACCGAAAACAAAAATTACAGCAAAGAAGTTGACGAATTAAAAAACTATTTTGCAGAAAACAAAGCCTATCAAGCTAGTGATAAATCACCAAAAGATATTCCTTTTGATGCTTTACAAGGTTTAATAAATGGTAATAAAATACTTTATGTCCATGTAGATAACGAAAAAGGAATTACAGACGCCATTAATTTCGCAAAAGCGCAAAACATAAAAAAGACTGTAATTGTTGGTGGTTACGAAGCTAACAACGTTACAGACTTATTAAAAGAAAATAACGTACCAGTGCTTTTACAACGCGTACACTCTTTACCAAATAGCGGTGATGACGATTATGATTTACCATACAAATTAGCTACGCAATTGGTTGAAGCTGGTGTTTTAGTTGGTCTTGAAAATGCTGGTGACATGGAACGTATGAACACTAGAAACTTACCATTTTTAGCTGGTACTACTGTTGCTTACGGATTAACTAAAGAACAAGCTTTAAGTTTAATCACTTACAACACTGCAAAGATTTTGGGTATTGATGATACTGTTGGATCTTTAGAAGTTGGTAAAGATGCCACACTTTTTATTAGTGAAGGTGATGCTTTAGATATGCGCACCAACAAACTAACTAAAGCCTTTATACAAGGTAGAGATATTAGTCTTGAAACACATCAAACAGAATTAGCCAAACGCTACTCAGAAAAATATAAAAATCAATAACAAAAAAAGCGAGCATTTAGCTCGCTTTTTTTTATTCTATAATAATCTTTTTGACAAGATTTAGTTGGTTTTCATTTTCAATTTTTAGAAAATAAACACCTTTACTAAAATTACTAACATCCAAACTATAACTTTCTGTCAAGGTTACCAATTGATTAATTACTACTTTACCTTGAATATCTGTTAATGTTAAGGTATAATTGTTTTCATTTGGAGCATTGAAACTAATATTCAGCATAGTAGAAGCTGGATTAGGGTAAATTTTAAATTCTGACACATTAAATTGATCAATGCTTAAAGCTACAGAAGCATCTAAATAGTCTGGCAAACCATTATTATTGGTATCATCATCTGTTGGATCTCCATTAAGATTATAGTCTTCATTAATGGTTAATACACCATCTCCATCGTCATCGTCGTCAAGATAGTTTTCAATTAAATCATTATCTGTATCTATAAAAACATAACTATTTGAGTTATTGGATCTACCTGCAGCAATGCTAATTTCTACACTAGTTGATACGTTATCTCCATCATCATCACTGTCTAAATAGTCAGGTATTGTATCTAGGTCTGTATCATCATCGTCTAGATTACCGTTACCATTAATATCCTCGTCTGCATCTACAACACCATCATTATCTGTATCTACACATGTTATTTCATTAACAATAACTGTTTGAGTTGAAGTACAACTATTATTAACGTCTGTAACTTCAACGGTATACGTTCCTGCTTGATTTACAACAAGAGTTTCATTTGTTTCAGAAGCAATTATCACAGCATCATAATACCATTCAAAAGTATAATTGGACGAATCTAGATTAGTATCTAAAGTTAAACTGTCTCCTGTACAAAACTCATTAGATCCTGTGAAGTTAACTATTGGTGCTGAAACTACTGATAAAACAAAATCAACTATCACAGAACAACCTGTAGTAGCTTTTTCTACTCTTACATAAATGGCTTGCGGATTAATACTATTTTGATAATTGTAAACGTCACTTATTTGATTAATATCATTTTGTGCGTCCATTATAGTTTCGTGATAAGTAACTACAACTCCTGGTTCTCCATTAGTTATTACACTTTCATTTTGTGCTAAGTTAAAAACAGCAATACTATCATTATCATCGTCACAAACCTCTAAATTTGAAGGATCCTGAACAGGAGAAGGACTTAAATTTACTATAACATCAAAATTAACTATCGAAAAACAACCAGTTACATCATTTTCTACTCTTACATAAATGCTTTGACTTAAAGATGTTGTATTTGTAAAATTAGTTGGGTTAGCTATAGCATTTGTAGCGTTTACTGCATCTGTAAGTGCTATATAATATGAGGCTGAAACGCCTACTTCTCCGTTAAGGATTATAGTTTCATTTATTGTTAAATCAAAGTTAGCAATCCCATCATTGTCATCATCGCAGACTTCTATATTATTTGGACTTGTTGAAGTTGGGTTAGGGTTAACTCTAATGGTTAAAGTTGTAATATCAAAACAACTACTACTATTTACAAAAACCCTAACAAATAATGTCTGTATACCAGACATTATATTTTGATATGTTGTTGGATTAGATATTGGATTAACCTCTGTTTGAGCATCTACCATAGTTTCATAATAAACAACTGTATATCCAGAAGCACCACCAGTAATTTCATTATTTTTAGATGTTAAATCAAATACTGCAAACCCATCATTATAAGCATAATAATTTGCATCTAACTCGTCACATATCTCTAAAGGCGATGGTTGATAAATTATTGGTGATTCTAATACCGTAAACGTATAAGTACTGCTTGCTGGCGTTGTACCATTTGTTGTATATTCTACGGTATAAGTTTGTTGTGATTGTGCTCCAGTAACCTCGCCTGTAATGGCATCAATTGCAGCACTATCTGCTGGAGTTGGATTGAAAATAAAAGTTCCTCCTGTTGTTCCTGTTATTGTAGCTGTTGCTCCTTCACAATTCGGAGTCATAAAAAAAGAAGGGTCATCTTGAGCCAAAGTAGCAAAAGATGTGATTAAAGCGATAAAAAAAAGTAATTGTTGTTTCATAAAGGTTAAATTTGTAATGTTAAAGGTAGTATAAATATTCAACATGACGTACAAACAAATTTCTAGCACACAAAACCAGCTAATAAAACAAATTGTTTTATTAAAAGAAAAATCTAGAGAACGCCGTAAATCTGGGCTTTTTGTTGTTGAAGGTTTACGCGAAATACAATTAACACTTCAAGGACATTACGATATAGAAACCCTTTTGTTTTATCCTGAAATTTGCCCAGAAAACAATTTACCTAAACTGAACGATTCTACTCAAATTATTGAAATCTCTAAAGACGTTTATCAAAAAATAGCGCATAGAGATACGACTGAAGGTATTGTAGCTATTGCAAAAAGTAAATCGCATCAATTAGAGAACTTGAAATTAAATAGTGAAAATCCATTAATTTTAATTGCAGAAGCTCCTGAAAAACCTGGAAATATTGGTGCTTTATTACGTACCGCAGATGCTGCAAACGTAGATGCTTTTATTTTAGCAAATCCTAAAACCGATTTATACAATCCTAATATTATAAGATCTAGTGTTGGTTGTGTATTTACTAATACGATTGCGACTGGTAGTACAGAAGATATTATCGCATTTTTAAAGTCGAATAACATCAATATTTACAGTGCTATTTTGCAAGATGCAGCATATTACCATCAACAAGAATTCACTAAAGCCAGCGCTATTGTTGTAGGTACAGAAGCAGATGGTTTAAGTCAAGCTTGGCGCGATGCTTCAACACAAAACATCATTATCCCTATGAGTGGAAAAATTGACTCTATGAATGTATCTGTTGCTGCAGGAATTTTAGTTTTTGAAGCTAAAAGACAAAGAGGTTTTATTTAAAATACTATCATGAATCACACTACCCTATTCTACATCATCATCGCAATTATAAGCATTAACTTTATCATTGATAAAATTTTAGATGCGTTTAACGCGAAACATTATAAAGACCAATTACCTGAAGAATTACAAGATGTTTATGATGAAGACGAGTATAAAAAATCACAACGCTACAAAGCTACAAACTATCGTTTTGGAATATTAACGTCTACATTTTCTTTTGTGTTAACGTTGGCGTTTTTCTTTTTAGATGGTTTTGCTTTTGTTGACCAATTAGCAAGACAAATTACAGACCATAATATTTTGGTAACGCTTATATTTTTTGGAATTATAATGATAGGTAGTGATATTTTGACCACGCCATTTTCTTATTACAAAACCTTTGTGATAGAAGAACAATTTGGGTTTAATAAAACCACAAAAACCACCTTTATTTTAGACAAAATTAAAGGTTGGTTAATGACTATAATTGTTGGCGGAGTCATACTTGGCATCATCACATGGTTTTACCACACGACTAAAGATCTGTTCTGGGTTTATGCTTGGGTTTTAGTATCTGTTTTCACCATTTTTATCAACCTATTTTATTCGCGATTAATTGTTCCTATTTTTAATAAACAAACACCTTTAGAGGACGGAAGTTTGCGTAATTCTATTTCTAAATATGCTGAAAGTGTTGGCTTTAATCTAGATAAGATTTTTATTATTGACGGTTCAAAACGAAGCACAAAAGCCAATGCCTATTTTTCTGGATTTGGAAATGAAAAACGAGTGACACTTTACGACACTTTAGTTAATGATTTAGACGAAGATGAAATTGTTGCAGTACTAGCACACGAGGTTGGTCATTACAAGAAAAAGCACATTATTTTCAATCTATTTTCTTCTATTTTGTTAACAGGTTTAACGCTTTTTATATTGTCGCTATTAATAGATAATCCGTTATTATCTGAAGCTTTAGGCGTGCAAGAAACAAGCTTTCATATCGGGTTAATTGCTTTTGGAATTTTATACAGTCCACTGTCTGAAATCACAGGATTAATTATGAACTGGTTTTCTAGAAAGTTTGAATACCAAGCAGATGATTACGCAAAAAACACTTACAAAGCAGAGTCTTTAATAACTTCACTTAAAAAGTTATCTAAAAATAGTTTAAGTAATTTAACACCTCATCCTGCGTACGTGTTTATGCATTATTCGCATCCAACATTGTTAGAAAGAATTAAGAATTTAAAACAGTAACCCAATTTTGATAAAAATTACCTATCTTCAAAACTTCATTTTAAAAAATTAGATAATGAAACTTGGCGCATTTTCAGTTAGTCTTGCTGTAAAAGACATACATAAATCAAAAGCATTTTACGAAAAATTAGGCTTTACCGCTTTTGCTGGCGAGATTGAAAAAAACTATTTAATCATGAAAAATGGTAATGCGCTAGTTGGTTTATTTCAAGGCATGTTTGATAAAAACATCTTAACCTTTAATCCTGGTTGGGACGAAAGTGCTAACAAATTAGAAGACTTTACAGATGTAAGAGACATTCAAAAACATATAAAGTCTCATCAAATTCCCTTAATCACAGAAGCAGATGAGAGTTCTTCTGGTCCAGCAAGTTTTGTGATTTTAGATCCTGACGGTAATCCTGTGCTAATTGATCAGCACGTTTAAAAGAAAAAGACTAAATTATACTCACTTCGACTACGCTCAGTGACCAACAATTTATTCTACTAAAAAATCAAAATATTGGTTTTTAAACGGTTCATTTTTTAACGTAAAATGCCACCATTCTTGCGGATAGTTTCTAAAACCATTTTTAAGCATTACGTTTTGCAAACGTTGTCGGTTTGCGATTTGCTTTTCGGTTAAATTAGTATTGCTCACCCAAGATTCTGGTCCAAAAAAGTCGTAAGGCGATCCCATATCTAGTTCTTCATCGGTTTCTAAATTCACGATAGTAACGTCCAAAGTACTACCGCTACTGTGTCTAGATTTTGAAGCAATGTAACCTTCTTTAAATAAATTTCTTTTATCTACTTTAGGATAATAATACTGTTTCATCATAGTATCATTAACCTGTTTTGCCCAATACACAAAATGGTTGACTGCACGTTGTGGTCTATAGGCATCAAAAACTTTAAGTGTTAAACCTTCGGCTTTTAAATCTGCTTGTACTTTTTTTAAAGCGTCTACTGTTTGTGCTGTGGTAATCACAACTTCATTTACATAACCATCAATTTGCTCTCCTACAAAATTATTATCGTAGCAATAACGTAATTCTACTTTTAAATCCGGCAAACTATCTTGAGCATACACAAAGCCTTCTGGTAGCTGAGCAAAAGCGAATTGAGTTAACAAAAACAATAAAAGGGTTAGGCTAAATTTCATGATATATAAATTATAGGTTAAATTTATAAAATAAAAAGTTACTATGATTTATCCTTGGCATCTTTACGCTATGGCGTGTATGTATATTTTGGCTGGTATAATGCATTTTGTAAAACCAAAAATGTACATGCGCATTATGCCTAACTATATTCCTAAACACAAATTAATGGTGTTACTTAGTGGTCTTGCTGAGATTATTCTTGGTGCAACACTGTGCTTTCCTTCCACAAAAAACCTTGCTATTTATGGTATTATTTTAATGCTAGTTGTGTTTTTTACCGTTCACTTTTATATGCTTACTAATAAAAAAGCTAGTGCAGGATTACCAAAATGGGTATTAATTTTACGCATTCCGTTACAGTTCTTTTTAATGTATTGGGCTTATTTTTATCTACAGTTTTAATATGCTTTTTCCGGAAGACATATCACTAAACTTACCCGATTCTGATATAAAATATTACCCTAACTTTTTTAATAAAGAAGCAGCAGATGCATATTTTAATTTACTTTTAAAAGATATAAATTGGCAACAAGATGATATTACTATTTTTGGAAAAACCTACAAACAACCTAGATTAACAGCTCTTTTTGGTAATAATGGTAAACCTTACAGTTATTCTAATATTACTATGTATCCTGAAGATTTTTCGGAAGAATTACAGCAAATAAAAGATAAAGTTGAAACTAAAGTTAAAGCAAAATTCACCACTTGTTTAGCTAATTTATACCGAAACGGAAACGACAGTAATGGTTGGCACGCAGATAATGAAAAAGAATTAGGGCAAAACCCAATAATTGCGTCTGTTAGTTTTGGTGCTGAGAGATACTTTCATTTAAAACATAGAAATGATAAATCTTTAAAACAAAAATTATTACTTCAACACGGTAGTTTATTGTTAATGCAAGGCAAAACACAACATTACTGGCTACATCAAATTGCAAAAACAAAAAAAGAGATTGGGCAAAGAATAAATTTAACCTTTAGAATAATAAAGTAGAAGTTATTAAAGACAAAAGAGTCAAGGTCCCTCAACCTTGACTCTATGCTATTTGGCATCTTATGTTTTGGTTAGATTTAGGGTCTCTATATCTAAAAGATGCAAATATTAATTAATTAATCCATTGAACTAAAAAGTATGTAATTCTTAGTACATGTCAAACATAATATTAATTCCTTTTCTTACAGTTTAAAAACATAAATATTCGATGAAATACATAAAATTTTAACATTTATCGTTAAAAAACACTAAAACTACGATTAAGTGCTGTTTAAAAAATCATTAATTCGATACCCATCGATAAAATAATTTCAGCTATTTTTGTACGTATCAATAATTTTATTGGCATCTTTTTTGTCCATATTTTATCCAAATAAATTATTATGAAATCAATACTTCTTTTTTTATCACTTTGTTTTAGTTCTATCATTGTAGCACAAGATTCAACATATACAAAACATGAAATTTCGGTTAATAAACATATAGATGGTACATTATTAGCTCCTAACAACATAACAAAACCTGATTTAGCTATTTTAATTGCTGGGTCTGGACCTACCGACAGAGATGGTAACCAAAACTTTTTAAAGAATAATAGTTTAAAAAAATTAGCCGTTAGCCTTACACAAAATGACATTGCAACTTACAGGTATGATAAACGTATTGTGAAGCAATTAAAATCTAACAACATTGATAAAGATATTATGTTTGACGATTTTGTTACCGACGCAAAATCTGTAATAGACTATTTTAAAAACAGCCAAAACTTTAATAAAATTTATGTCATTGGGCACAGTCAAGGTAGCTTGGTTGGTATGCTAGCAGCAAAAGATCGCGCAGACGGTTTTATATCTTTAGCTGGTGCAGGACAAAGTATTGATCAGGTTATTATTGAACAAGTTAACAAAACAGCTCCTAACTTTACAGAAGACACAAAACGTGTATTTGAAACTTTAAAACAAGGAAAAACAACTACAGATTATCCTATGGCGTTGTCTTCTATTTTTAATATTGAAATTCAAAAATTTATGATTAATTGGATGCAGTACAATCCAACTGAAGTCATAAAATCTTTAGAAATGCCTGTTTTAGTTATAAACGGAACTAAAGATTTACAAGTGAGTGAAAATGAAGCTAAACTTTTAAAAGAAGCTAATGAAGAAGCAACTTTAAAAATAATAGAAAACATGAATCACGTACTTGTCACTATAGAAGGTGATGATTTAGAAAATTCAAAATCTTATGCTGAAACTCAAAGACCAATTGCAGAAGGTTTAATTAAAGCTATTGCAGACTTTATTAAATAAGTAAACACAAAACATATCTAAATAGAAAAAGCATCCTAAAAAGGATGCTTTTTCATACTAACCAACCAAAAATATGAGTAATTATTACTCGTTAGTTTAGGTAACCACACCGTTACTAAGTCAACATAATTAATTACACTTTATATTAAACAAATGCTGTGCCAAACTTCATTTATTTATAAAAACAGAAAAAGCACCTCAAAAAGAGATGCTTTTTCGTACTAACCAACCAAAAATATGAATAATCTTTGCTATTTAATTATGGTAACCACACCATAATCACGTCTTCACAAATATTACATACATTTAGTCTATATAATACTGATTTCCTTACGATTATAATTTAAAAGTTTTGTTAAAGTTTATAACATAGAAAAAGCACCTCAAAAAGAGATGCTTTTTCATACTAACCAACCAAAAATATGAGTAATCATTACTCGTTAGTTTAGGTAACCACACCGTTACTAAGTCATCATAATTGATTACACTTTAAATAAAACAAATGCTGTGCCAAACTTTATTTTAAGTCCTTTTTATTACAGTTTTATTTGATTATTTTGCGGTAACTATAAAACTAAATTATGAACGAACCATTATTTACTAACGACACCATTGTTTTTGGAATATTAATGTTAGCACTTGGTGCTATTTTTTACACAGAATCTTTAAAAGGTGGCTTTTGGGAAAAATTTTATAAAATAGTTCCTGGACTATTTATGGCTTACATGTTACCAGCTGTTTTAACTACAATTGGTTTAATTGCTCCAGAATGGGAAACAACAAATACAGACACAGGCGAAATCACTAAACACAGTACAGACCTTTATTTTGTAGCTAGCAGATATCTTTTACCTGCTGCTTTAGTACTTATGACGTTAAGTATTGACTTAAAAGGTGTTTTTAATTTAGGTTGGAAAGCTCTAATTATGTTCTTTACTGGTACAGTGGGAATTATAATTGGTGGACCAATAGCTATTTTATTGATTTCTATGGTTTCTCCAGAAACTGTTGGTGGTGTTGGTCCAGATGCTGTTTGGAGAGGATTATCAACCCTTGCTGGAAGCTGGATTGGTGGCGGCGCAAACCAAACCGCAATGCTAGAAATATATGGCTATAATCAAAAACTTTATGGCGGAATGGTGTTTGTAGATATTGTTGTTGCTAATTTATGGATGGCTCTATTATTAATAGGAATAGGAAAAAGAAACGCTATCAATAAATGGTTAAAAGCAGATACTTCTTCTATTGAATCTTTAAAGGAAAAAATGTCTTCGTTTACCGAAAGTGTAAAACGTAATCCATCTTTAACAGATTTAATGCTAATGGCAGCTATTGCTTTTGGTACTGTTAGTATGGCACATTTATTTGCAGATATTTTAGCTCCGTTTTTTGAAAGTATTGTTGCAGGAATAGAAAATCAAACGCTTAAAAATGTATTTACTTTTTTAGATAGTTCTTTTTTCTGGATGATAAGTATTTCAACTGTAATTGCCATACTACTTTCTTTTACCAAAGCTAGAAATTATGAAGGTGCTGGCGCAAGTAAATTTGGTAGTGTGTTCATCTATATTTTAGTCGCAAGTATTGGTATGAAAATGGATTTGACCTTAATTTTTGACAATGTAGGATTAATTGCAATTGGATTAGTTTGGATGAGTATTCACGCTTTACTATTAATTTTAATAGCAAAAATCATTAAAGCACCTTACTTCTTTTTAGCAGTTGGTAGCCAAGCTAATGTTGGTGGTGCAGCATCAGCGCCAATAGTTGCATCTGCGTTTCATCCTTCGTTAGCAACAGTTGGAGTATTGTTAGCTGTATTTGGCTATGCTGTTGGTACAATAGCTGCAATTGGCTGTACTATTTTAATGCAATTAGCTGCAGCTAGTTAGTATTTTTGTGATTTTTATAAGATATTTGCCCACTAAAAATTAAATAAAAATGAAAAAAATCTTAGTACTACTTCTTGTAACAATTATTTTTTCTTGCGGTGAAAGCGGAAAAAAACTTACTGTTGAAGCTACCGTTAAAGGTTTAAAAAAAGGTACTGTTTACCTAAAAAAAGTAATTGATACAACTTTAGTTACTGTAGATTCTGTAACTGTAAATGGCGATTCTAACTTTACATTACAAACAGAGATTGATGAGCCAGAAGTATTTCATTTGTATTTAGATAAAAACTCTAAAGAAAATGATCGTATATCTTTCTTTGGAGATAAAGGTGTAACCAAAATTTACACCAAATTAGAAAACTTTAATTTTTACGCTAAAATTGAAGGTTCTAAACAACAAGCACTTTATCAAGAATATCTTGAGATAATGAACAAAATAAACAACAAAAATCTTGATGTATTTAAAGAAAATTTAGATGCTTTAAAAAACAAAGATTCTGTTGCTATAGCTAAAACCGAAAAAGCTTTAGAAGGTTACACAAAAAGAAAGTATTTATATGCAGTTAACTTTGCTATAAATAATAAAGACAGTGAAGTTGCTCCTTATATTGCGCTTTCTGAAATCTACGATGCTAGATTAAATTTATTGGACACTATAAATAAGGTATTAACGCCTGAAATTAAAAATTCTAAATACGGTAAACAATTAGAAGAATATATTGCTGAACGTAAAGCTGAAGAGAATGAATAATATTATTTCTTTCTTTTAAAAAACTAAAAAAGCCATTCAGAAATTGAATGGCTTTTTTTATAATCAAATATCAACTTTTATTAATAAAAAAAAGCTCCTCATTTTATTGAGGAGCTTTAGAGCCGATGGAGGGACTCGAACCCACGACCTGCTGATTACAAATCAGCTGCTCTAGCCAGCTGAGCTACATCGGCAAAGCGAGTGCAAATATAATTTGAGAAATGATATTTGCAAACTTTTTTTTAAAAAATTATCCTAATTTGTTAATTCTTTCTATTAACGCTCTACCTTTGTATTCTAGTTCTTGTTGAATACCTTTAAAGTGAACTTTCTTATTTTCAACATCTTTAGCGTTTACTTTTGCTATTAACTCGTCAAAAGTTGTTATTGCATCATCAATAATTTTTTCACTTTCTTTTGTGTCTTTATCTGTATTTGCATATTCCCAGATATAAACAGCTTCAATAATATCTCCTAAAACGTAATTAATGTCTTTTTTTAGGTCTCTTTTATTTGCCATGATATTTAAAATTTAATTTGCGCAAAGCTACATATAAAGTTTATTATCTTCACTATGTAACTTGGTTTTTGATAGGTTTATACTAATTATTTTGAAGGATAGGTTACAAAATTGCGTGGTGTTTCGTACAAAGTGACCTGTAGCTGAAATTTTGGGTCTAATTTGGCCTTTATTTTATTGTAGATAACGACAACAATATTTTCTGCTGTTGGGTTAAGGTTTTTAAATTCTGGTACGTCTACATTTAGATTTTTATGATCAAAAGCATCTTCTACTTCTTCTCTAATGATATCTTTTAAGATTTTCATATCAATTACGTAACCTGTTTCGGGATCAATTTCTCCTGTAACGTGTGCAATAAGCTCATAATTATGACCATGAAAGCTTGGATTATTACATTTACCGAAAACATCATTGTTTTGCTCTTCTGTCCAGTCTTTTCTATACAGTCTATGTGCTGCATTAAAATGTGCTTTTCTGCTAACGGTTACTTTCATTGATTAATGCTTTATAAATTCGTAAAACTTCTCAAAAATAATTTTAAACCAAGCGGTGTATAATTCTGGATGTAATTCTATATCAACTTTAACTTCGTCTAAAGACATCCATTTCCAAGCTTCTACTTCATCTTTATTAATGTTTGGCTCATCATTGTAATATCCAACCATAATGTGGTCAAATTCGTGCTCTGTAAGCCCATTTTCAAAAGGTGCTTTATAGATAAACGATGTTTTTTCTTCTAACTCTGTTACAAAGCCCATTTCTTCCATTAAACGTCTTTTTCCTGCTGCTATGTTACTTTCGCCTTCACGTTGGTGACTGCAACAGGTATTGGTCCATAAACCTGGTGTATGGTACTTGGTTAATGCGCGTTGTTGCAACATTAACTGGTTTTTATCATTGAATACAAATACTGAAAATGCTCTATGAAGCAATGCTTTTTCATGCGCTTCCATTTTAGGCATTAACCCTATTTGCTCGTCTTTTTCGTTTACTAAAATTACTTTTTCTTCTGCCATTTTATTTTTTAAGTCTAACAAATTTACAAAATAGGAAATTTGTTAAAAGCCTTTTAAGCATTATTTAGTATTTTGAAATGTAAGTATAAAAAAAGTGCTTCTGTTTAGAAGCACTTTTAGTTTGTTAGTTAAGGTTTATTGCTTGTTTATTCTACTATAATAAACTCGCTACGTCTGTTTAATTGATGTTCGGTTTCACTACACTTAACACCGTTACTACAACGGTTTACAAGTTGTGTTTCTCCGTAACCTTTACCTGTTAATCTGTCTTTGCTTATGCCTCCAACATTAACAATGTAATCTATTGTAGATTGTGCTCTACGGTTAGATAAATCCATGTTGTAGTTGTCATTAGCACGACTATCTGTATGAGATCTTACATCTATTTTCATTGTTGGATATAACTTCATTACTGCTATTACTTTACGTAATTCGATTTGCGCATCTGGACGAATGTAGTCTTTATCTAAATCAAAATAGATGATATTTAATCCTAACACTTTTACTAAATCTGATCCTACAGGCGCTGCTGTTGGACCTAAATCGTTACCTTGCTTCATAAACAACGTACGCTCTACAGTACCGTTTTTCTTTCCTGTTGCAAAAGCTTTTTCGGCAGTAGTGTAATCTTTTTTCTGACTACGTACTGAATATTGTGTACTACAAGTTAAGTCTTTAAATGTAAATGAACCGTCAAATTCTGACACAGCTTCGTCTATTACTTTTCCTTCTGCATTTAATAAGTATACTTTTGCATCTGCTATAGGGTCTTCACTTCTGTTGTCTTTAACTACTCCTGCAAAATCTTGAATACAACCTGAATTGGTCTTTAACGGTTTTAAACTTTTGAAGCTATAGATATCATCATCGCCTACTCCGCCTTCACGGTTTGAAGCAAAATAACCTTTTCCTAAATTATTGATAACAAATGTAAAATCGTCAAACTCACTATTAATAGGTCTTCCTACGTTGTAAACATCTCCAAAATCATCTTCTTTCATATCTGCAACAAAGACATCTAATCCACCTAATCCTACATGTCCATCTGATGCAAAGTATAATTTATCATCAAATGAAACGAAAGGAAATGTTTCTCTTCCTTCTGTATTAATACCATCTCCTAAGCTTACAGGTGTACCAAAACCATCTTCTTCAATAGATACTTTATACAAGTCAGACATTCCTTTTCCGCCAGGCATATCACTTGCAAAGTAAAGTGTTTTATTATCTTTACTTAATGCTGGATGTGCAACAGAGTACTCGTCACTATTAAATGGTAATTCTTCTACTTCCCAAGTGTTTTCTTCTGTCTTTTTTGCTCTATATAATTTTAATCTGTTTGTCCCTTCTGAGTCTTCTTTGTAGTCTTTATTTGTGTAGTTATTTCTTGTGAAATACATTGTCATTCCATCTTTTGTAAAGACTGCTGTAGACTCATGATACTTAGAATTTATACTTTTATCTAATTTTTGCGGACCTAATCCTCTATCTTCTTCGGCGTTACTTACTTTGTAAATATCTAAAAATGGTTGATCGTTCCAATCATGAGTACGTCTTGTTGCACTTCCATTGGTTCTATTTGATGCAAAAACTAATTCATTTTTATAAAAAGCTGGTGCAAAATCTGATAATTCTGAATTGAAACCTATGTTTGATAATTCAAAACGACCTGATTGTTCTTCGATTTCTTCTAAATAATTACGTTCGTTTAAAAACAATTTGGCTCTGTAATCTTCTCCTTTTGAGTCTAAAAACTCTTCCATTATAATATCAGAAGCCACATAATCTTCTGTACTTTTTAATGATAATGCGTATCTGTAAAGATATTCTGGGTTTGTATTTTCATCTTGAAGATTGTATAACTGTCCGTACCATTTAGCTGCGTTAATATAATCTGCAGTGTAATAATAAGAATCACCTAATCTTTGTAATAAATCTGGTGTTACATAACCATCTTTAGCTACTTGTTTATAAGCTTCTCTTGCATCAACAAATGCATATTCGTTATATTCTTTATTCGCTTTTTCTACAACTTTCTCTTGTGCTTTAAGCGAAAAAACACTTAGTCCTATAAAAGTGAATATGAAGTAAATATTTTTTTTCATGTTGTTTGTGTTTTTTGTTGATTAAAAGAATCTTGGAGATATCATTCTGTTGTTACGTTTGAATAACTCAAATCTTAAGAAAAACTCAAAAGAACCATCATTATATTGTCTCAACTCTGTTGTTTCTCTATCATAAGCAAAACCTAACATTAATTGGTCTGACAATTGATAACCAATCATTCCACTTAATGCAGCACTCCAACGGTAAGCTGCACCTAATGTTAACTTTTCTTTGATTAAGAAATTTGCTGATAAGTCTACTTGGATAGGTGCTCCGTCTACCATTTTAAGTAATGTAGATGGTTTGAATTTTAGATCTGCATTTAAATCAAATGTTTTACCTGCCATTAAATAGAAGTTAACTCTTTCTTTAGCTGTTGCAAATGAATTGTTATTAGCTGCATTTTCATCAAAATGTTTTGTTTCTAACATATTTGGCACACTTAATCCTAAATAAAAACTATCTGTGTAGTAATATGCTCCTACACCAAATTGTGGTGAAAATTTGTTATCTATATTAATCTCAGCATCTGCATCACCAGGATTAAAAGCTCCTGTATTTAACTTATTAGTGTCTATAGTTAAAAAATGTCCTCCAGCTTTAAAACCTAATGCTAGTTTAGCTTCGTCTGAAAGGTTAATTTTATAACTAAAGTCAATATCTACGTAAGTTTCGTTAGTAATAAAAATTTCATCTTGTGTAACGTTCATTCCTAAACCAACATTATTGCCTACTGGTGTATGACCTGACAGTGTAAATGTTTCTGGTGCACCATCTAAGCCAACCCATTGTGTTCTATATAAACCTAGAAAACTAAAAACGTCTCTAGTACCCGCGTAAGCTGGGTTAATACTTATAGGATTATACATATACTGTGTGTACTGTGCGTCTTGTTGCGCTTGTACTTTAGTACTGAATACGCCTAAAGTAATTAATATCAAAATAGTTAAAAAAGTATTTTTCATTTGTAGTGATATTAGACCTAGCAGAGTGTTAACCCTGCTAGGTATTTATGTTTTTATTTTCTATTAATGTATAATGGACCTGCTTTAGAAACTCGTTTACCAGTACTGTTAACATATTCTAATACGTAGTAATATGTTCCTACAGGTAACTTTTCATCTTTATTGATTGTTACACGTCCTTCAGAAACTCCTCTAAAGAATCTACCGTCTTGACCGTAGCCATCAACTTCGTATACTTTTACGCCCCATCTGTTATAGATTTTTAATGTATTGTTTGGATATTGTTCTAATCCTCTAATTACAAATACATCGTTTAATCCATCTCCGTTAGGAGTCATAATATCAAAGATATCTAAGTTGTCTGGTGAATCTGGATTTCCGTTATTAGTTTCTATATAATCTGGAATTCCGTTATCATTTTCATCTGCTGGTTCATCTCCATTTAAGAAGCCATCACCATCACAATCTAACGCTAACCATTCATCTGTTGCTAGTGATAAATCTTGGTTGTTGAAATCGAAATCACAAGGATCTTGAGGATCTGTTCCATCTAATTCTTCTTGACCATTACTTACACTATCTCCATCACAGTCTGCATTATCAAATTCTTCTGACGTTGAAACAGTTTGACTTGATGCTAAGTAGTCACAGAAATCATTTGGATCTGTTCCATCTATTGCTTCGTCTCCGTTAGTTACTCCATCTCCATCACAATCAAGACTAGCAAACTCATCCGAAATGATTGACACATCTTGACTTTCTGTTAAGAAATCGCATGAATCTTGAGGATCAGTACCATCAATAATTTCTTGTTCATTGATTACTCCATCTCCATCACAATCTGTAGCATTCCATTCTGGAGTTACTATTGAAAGATCTTGACTCATACTTAAATAATCACAACTATCTAATGGATTTGTTCCGTCTGCAATTTCAACACCGTTAATCACTCCATCACCGTCACAGTCTAATAAGTCGTACTCTGAACTTGTCATCGTATCGTCTTGACTATTCACGTTGAAACTACATGGGTCTAATGGATCTGTATTATCATCTAATTCTTCACCATTTGTAACTCCATCTCCGTCACAATCTGAATCTAACCATTGAGATGTTACTATTGTAATATCTTGGTTTGCTGGATCATAACTACATGAATCTAATGGATCTGTACCATCAATGACTTCTTGTCCGTTAGTTACTCCATCACCATCACAATCTGCGTTATTCCAGTTAGCTTCAACAGTTGCTAAGTCTTGACTTGCTGTATTATAACTACATGGATCGTTTGGATCTGTATTATCTAATGCTTCTTGTCCGTCATTAACACCATCTCCATCTGTATCTTCATCTAATGGATCTGTTATGTTTCCATTTGGATCTGCTGGTGTGTTTGGATCGTCTATTCCTGTAATTTCTTCTCCGTTTGTTAATCCGTCGTTATCACAGTCTAAGTTGTTCCATCCAGAATCTACTGGTTCTGTCTGACTTGTAAGCTCTAATGAACATGGATCGTTTGGATCTGTTCCATCTAAAGCTTCTTGTCCGTCTGTTACACCATCTCCATCTGTATCGATATCTAATGGATCTGTTATGTTTCCATTTGGATCTGCTGGTGTACTTGGATCATCTACTCCTGTAGTTTCTTCTGCATTTGTTAATCCATCATTATCACAGTCTAAATCATTCCATGCTACATCTACTGGCTCTGTTTGACTTGTAAGTTCTAATGAACATGGATCGTTTGGATTTGTTCCATCTATAGCTTCTTGTCCGTCTGTTACACCATCTCCATCTGTATCGATATCTAATGGATCTGTTATGTTTCCATTTGGATCGGCTGGTGTTGATGGATCATCTACTCCAGTTGTCTCTTCTCCATTTGTTAATCCATCATTATCACAATCTAAATCATTCCATGCTGCATCTACTGGTTCTGTTTGACTTGAAATTTCTAATGAACATGGATCGTTTGGATCTGTCATGTCTAATGCTTCTTGTCCGTCTGTTACACCATCTCCATCTGTATCAATATCTAATGGATCTGTTATGTTTCCATTTGGATCGGCTGGTGTGTTTGGATCATCTACTCCAGTTGTCTCTTCTCCATTTGTTAATCCATCATTATCACAATCTAAATCATTCCAAGCTGCATCTACTGGCTCTGTCTGACTTGTAAGTTCTAATGAACATGGATCGTTTGGATCTGTTCCATCTACAGCTTCTTGTCCGTCTGTTACACCGTCACCATCTGTATCGATATCTAATGGATCTGTTATGTTTCCATTTGGATCTATTGGTGTGTTTGGATCGTCTACTCCTGTAACTTCTTCTCCGTTTGTTAATCCATCGTTATCACAGTCTAAGTTGTTCCAAGATGAATCAACTGGTTCCGTTTGACTTGTAAGCTCTAATGAACATGGATCATTTGGATCTGTCATGTCTAATGCTTCTTGTCCGTCAGTTACTCCGTCACCATCTGTATCAATATCGAATGGATCTGTTATGTTTCCATTTGGATCTGCTGGTGTACTTGGATCATCTACTCCTGTAGTTTCTTCTGCA